>DATKKO010000203.1:0-22729 GCA_035542955.1 Terriglobales bacterium | reverse complement strand
GAGGGCCCCGCGGACCGCGATCGCACCGAGACCGATGGCCGAGACGTCGGCGAGCGCGCCGCCCGGCAGGCCGTCTCCGCGCTTGCCGCCGATCCACTCGGCCATGGGCGTGCGCGCTCCGGAGACGATGACCACGTCCGGGAGCGTGTTGCTTTGCAAGAGGATGGCCTCCCTTGGTTGAGAACTCGATGGAAGTGTTCCGCATCCGCGATGGACGTGCGGCTCCTTGGATGCGGCATGCGGGAGCCGGGACTCCGGGGCGCCGGACGAGGCCACGAGCCCGTCGGAGGCCCGGCGGGATGCTACCCTGTGCCCGTGCGCTCGCGCACCGAGTACCTGTGGATGGACGTGCCCTCGCGGCGCGGATTCGTCAACCTCACCCCCGAGGTCGAGCGCGTGGTGCGCGAGAGCGGCGTGCGCGAAGGTCTCGTGCTCGTGAACGCCATGCACATCACGGCCAGCGTCTTCATCAACGACGACGAGCCCGGCTTGCACGCGGACTACGAGCGCTGGCTCGAGCGGCTGGCTCCGCACGACCCGACCGGGCAGTACCGGCACAACGAGACGGGCGAGGACAACGCCGACGCCCATCTCAAGCGCCAGGTCATGGGCCGCGAGGTCGTGGTCGCGATCACCGGCGGCAGGCTCGACTTCGGACCCTGGGAGCAGATCTTCTACGGCGAGTTCGACGGCCGCCGCAGGAAGCGCGTGCTCGTGAAGGTGATGGGGGAGTAGAGGCTCACTTCACGTAGTACATGAAGTGCAGCCGGAGCGCCTCCGCCGCTTTGATCAGAGCGCGGCAAGCGTGCGCGCGATCCCTTCGGGCAGGGGCTGCGCGAGCAGGCGCGCGACCATCCCGCGATCGTGTCCGCGCGCGCGCAGGTAATCGAGCAGCAGATCGCGCTTCCCCGCGCGGCCGAGCAGGTCGTACGCGAGCGCCCACGCCTCGGGGCTGCCGAGCGGAACGCCCCGCCAGCGCCCCGTGACCACGGTCGGGATGCGGACCACGCCTCCCGGCACGTGGAACGCGAAGCGCGCGATCACCTCGATCCTCTCGGCCGGGAACATGAGCTTCGCGTCCGCGTGGAGCGCGTCCGAGCCGGCCGTCTCGAACGGCATCCCGCGCGCGATCGGGATCAGGCACTCGAGGCTCGCCTCCGCCGTGAGGTCCCAGTCGCGCACGACGTCGGCCAGCCCCAGGGCGGCGAGCAGGCCGCTGCCGCCGAGGGCGCACGCGATGCCTTCGGCCTCGAGGCGGGCGAGGATCTCGAGCAGCGGCTCGAGCGGGGGAGTCGACAACGCGCGGCTCACGAGGGCGGATCCGTGCTCCAGTCGTAGAAGCCGCGTCCGCCCTTGCGGCCCCGGAGCCCCGCCGCGAGCATCCGCGCGAGCAGGGGCGGCGGCGCGAAGCGCGACTCGCGCAGGTCGCCGAACATCGCCTCGGCGGCGGCGTGCAGCGTGTCGAGGCCGACGTGGTCCGCGAGCAGCAGCGGGCCCATGGGGTGGCCGCAGCCCAGCGTCATCGCGCGATCGATGTCGTCGCGGGAGGCGAGCCCCTGCTCGAGCGCGCGGATCGCGTCGAGCACGTAGGGCACCAGCAGCCGGTTCACGACGAAGCCGGACGAGTCCCGCACCGCGACCACGGTCTTGCCGATCGCGCGGCACCAATCGGCCGCCGCGCGCGCCGCCTCGTCGCTCGTCCGCACGCCACGCACGAGCTCGACCAGGCCGAGGAGCGGGACCGGGTTGAAGAAGTGGAGGCCGAGCACGCGCTCGGGCCGGCGTGTGGCCGCGGCCAGCGCCGTGATCGAGAGGCTCGACGTGTTCGAGGCGAGGATCGCTTCCGGCCCGACGATCGCGTCCAGCGATCCGAGCACGTCGCGCTTGATCGCGAGATCCTCGTTCACGGCCTCGATCGCGAGGTCGCACCCGGCGAGGTCGCGCAGCTCGACCGTGCCCCGCAGGTTCCCGAGCGCGCGCTCGACCTCGGCCGGCGCGAGCTTGCCCTTCTCGACGCCGCGCTCGAGGAAGCGGCGGATCGAGCGCAGACCCTTGTCGAGCGCCTCGTCCGAGACCTCGCGCACCGTGGTGGGGAACCCGGCCTGCGCGCTCACCTGCGCAATGCCGCTCCCCATCAGGCCGCAGCCGACGACTCCGACCGCTCGGATGGGCATGGCCGAACCGCCTCCTTCTCGCTCACGGGGTGGATGCTGCGGGTGCCGGGGGACGACGCGGCGGCAGCATAGGCGGGTGCGGGCTGCGGCGCCATCGGGCGGGCGCGGGCCGGGGGCAGGTGTTCCCGGCGCCCCGCGGGGGACGCGGCTCTCGTCGCGATTGCCGAGGCGGGCTCGTCTGGATACAGTCCGCCCGACCGGCCGCGCGGCCACTGCGCGACCACCGCGCTCTGCGCGGCGGTGCCCGGCAGCGTTGCCCGCGGCCGCGCACGTCTCGCGGATCCACCCGCAGGAAGGAGCGATGGTCGTGGCCCATTCCCTCCTCGAGTCCCTCGTCCTCGACAACCAGAGCCGCATCGTGCTGCTCGTGCTCGACGGCCTCGGCGACCTGCCGAACCCGGAGCGCGGGTGGCGGACCCCGCTCGAGGCGGCGCGCACGCCGAACTTCGACGCGATCGCGCCCGCGAGCGCGATGGGCCGCATCCTGCCCGTGGCGCCCGGGATCACGCCGGGCAGCGGCCCCGGGCACATCGCGCTCTTCGGCTACGATCCGCTCGAGACCGTGGTGGGCCGGGGCGTGCTCGAGGCGATCGGGGCCGGCTTCGAGCTCGAGCCCGGCGACGTCGCGGCGCGGGCGAACTTCTGCACCGTGGACGCCGCGGGCGTGGTGACGGATCGGCGCGCGGGCCGCATCCCGAGCGAGGAGTGCGCGCGCCTGGTGGAGCGCCTGAAGGGCGTCGTCTCCCGCATCGAGGACGTGGACCTGCTGCTGCGCGCGGGCAAGGGGCATCGCTTCGTGGTCGTGCTGCGGGGGCCGGGGCTCGCGGGCGACGTGAGTGACGCCGATCCGCACAAGGAGGGCAAGGCCGTGCCCCGCGTGGAGCCGCTGACCGATGAGCCGGGCGCGGCGAAGACGGCCCGCGTCGTGAACGCGTTCGTCGAGCGCGCCGCGCAGGCTCTCGCGGCCGAGCGCCCCGCGAACGCGGTGCTCGCCCGCGGGCTCTCCGCGCGTCCCCGCTTTCCCGGATTCGGCGAGCGTTTCCGGCTGCGGGCGGTGGCGCTCGCCGCGTATCCGATGTACCGGGGCGTGGCCCAGCTCGCGGGCATGCGGGTCGAGCCCGCGGGCGAGACGCCAGCCGACGCGTTCGCCGCCGCCGGGCGCGTGTGGAACGACTACGACTTCTTCTTCATCCACGTGAAGGGCACCGACCAGGCGGGGGAGGACGGCAAGTTCGAACCCAAAGTGGCGACGATCGAGGCCGTGGATCAGGCCCTGCCCGCCCTGCTCGCGCTGAAGCCCGACGTGTTGTGCGTGACCGGGGACCATTCCACCCCGGTGCCGGTTCGCCAGCATTCGTGGCATCCGGTGCCGGTCCTCGTCCACGCGCCGTTCTGCGGCGCGGACCAGATGCCGCGCTTCCACGAGAAGAACGCGCGCGCGGGCAGCCTGGGCGTGCTGCCGAGCAAGGACCTCATGGCCGTGCTCCTCGCCAACGCCGGGCGGCTCGACAAGTACGGAGCCTGACCATGCCGAACGGCCGCTGGGCACGCCACCTGCGGTGGTGTGCGATCCTCATCGTTCTTGCGGCGCGGGCCGCAGCGTCCGCGACGCTCGTCCCCGACACCACGCTCGCGCCCGAGCTGTTCGCCTTCCCCGGCGCGACGACCGCGCCGCCCTCGGGCGCCTCCGCCGGGTTTGCGCTCGCGGATCTCTGGCTCGGTGACGAACCGTTCGGCAATCCGGCGTCGTCCCCGCCGCGTACGGCGATGCTGGCGCCGACCTTTCTGCGCGTGAGCCGGCAGGATCTGCGTGCCCACACCTCCACCTTCGAGGAGAACAGCGGCTTCTTCGACGCCGCGGGAGGCCGTGTCTCCTGGCCCGTGCGCTCCGTAGGCATCACGCTCTACGCTTGGCAGCCGGTGATCCGGCGCGAGGAGGAGGCCTACACCGGCACGTTCCGCGGCCGGGCGGGCGTGTACAGGACTTCGAGCACGTCGCGGGAGGCGCGCGCCGGTCTCGCGGTCTCGCTGCCCGTCTCCCAGGTCCGCGTCGGGGTCGCGGGCGAGTGGACGCAGCGCGACGATTCGTACGAGTACACGGATCAGAACGGCAGCCCGGGACAGGGTCTCCATCACGAGGACTTCAAGGGCGGCGCGCTCGGATTCCGCGTCGGCGTTCAGGCCGCGCTCTCGGCCCGCGTCGAGATGGGGGCCGGGGTCGGCTATCTGCCGGCGCTCGATCTCACCGGCGAATCGCGCTACCAGCCCGCCAGCGCGCTGGTGGCCTCGAACGTCTCCTCGTTCTCCATGCGCCGCGACGCGGGCTGGGAGGGCGGACTCGGCGCCCGCGTCGGCATCACGCCCACGTTTCGCGTGCTCGGTTCCTTGACCGCACGGTCCGCTCAGGACTGGCACGGCAGCGGTCTCGATGCGGCCAGAGACATCGCATCGGAGTTCACCGGCTCGCCCGGAGCCGGATTCGGCTGGAGCGTCGCGTTCGATCTCCACGATCCGCAGGATCCGTGGACGGCGCGCCTCGGGATCGGGCAGGAGCAGCAGCGCGGGGTGCCCGAGCCGCGAGTGGGCGTGGTCGGCCTCGGTCTCGGCTACGACTTCGAAGGCGTGCGCGTCGATGTCGCCGGAGTCCGCCGCAGCATCCAGCGGCCGGCCAAGGCGACCTCGTACGACGATCGCGTCGTGGCCAGCGCGACCGCGGCGTTCTGAGGCGCGCCGGGCCGGGGCGGATGGGCGCTCGCGTCGCGCCCGGTTCGCCGGAGACCTTGTGCTATTCCCTGGGCCGCTTCCGGACCGGAGGACCGACGCCTGGTCCCAGAGCCATCGCTTGCCCCCGGCCATCTGTGCGAGAGTGGCGGAACTGGCAGACGCGCGCGCGAGCTGGAGCGGGCCGGGGCGCAGGTGATCAACGTCTTCCGCGGGTTCCTCGAGGAGTCGATCCGCGACGAGTACAAGCTTCACGGCGAGCGGCTCCTCGGTGTGCTGCGTGAGCATGCGCATCTGCGCCGCGTCTTCGGCGGCGCGCTCACCGCCCTCGGGATGGAGCCGAACGTCTACCTCTTCTTCCGCGCACCCGAAGGAGTCCAGACCGGCGCCGTGGATCTCGTGCGGGCCGCCTTCTCGGCTCCCGCGACCTAGGCGGCACTTCCGCACTGACGAGTTGCGCTCGCCGCTCCGCCGCGCGAATCTTCGCGGCCTGCCCGTCGAGCTCGCGCGCGAGGGGGGCTATCGCTCAGCGGGTGCGCGCCGGCGGAGGCGGCGCAGGTCGAGACCGGCCCGGATCGCAATGCGCTCGCCAGTCTCGAAGTGCTCGGCGAGCGACGCGGTCGCGCGTCGATAGGCGGCCCGCGCGCTGTCCGCCGTCCCGAGCGGTGTGACCGCCAGGTAGGCGCTTCGGTGCGCCCGCTCCGCGCCCACGAGGATGGAATCTACGAGCCGCACGCGCGCAGGCTCAGCCGCATCCCCGAGCGCGCATTCCGCGCCCATCAGATCCACGGGCTCGAACGTCCGCGCATAGCGCGAGGCCCGACCCGTAAAGGGCGAGTCGGAGATCACGATGTCCCCCGGTTTGACCGCCGCGTCGAGCGCGAGCGCGACGGATGATTCCGGCTCGAGAGCGGCCATCGACTGCGGCCGGATGCTCCCGATGAAGTTCACGAGCGCGAGCGCGACGGCGACGTAAGCGATGAGACGTGAGCCAGCCGACGCATCGCGCGCCCCGGCGCGCAGCAGCGCGAGGAGCACGAGCACGGGAGGGAAGAGGTCGATCCAGAACTCCGCGCGCACGGGTGCCCACCAGGCCGCGAAGATCACGACGGCCGCGATCCAGGCCCAGAGGAAGAGGCTCAGCGGGAGGCCGCGCGGGCCCGGAATGCCGGGACGCACGATTCTGCGCACGAGCGCCAATCCCGCGAGAGCCAAGAGCGGGACCTCGAGGATCATGAGGGCGACGCCCACCCCGGCCGGGATCGAAGCCGCGATGGCGAACTCGTCTTCGAACGAGGCGCGCGGGAACAGGCGCAGGGCCGCCGCGTGGATCGGCCCGACTCTCAAGAGGAAGTGCGAGCCGACGAAGCTGCGCGCGAGTCCGACGACCACGCCGGGCACGGTGGCGCGGGACCAGTGGCCCCACGCGCTCCAGGTGCTGAGCCCGCGGATCCAGAGCATCAGCTCCGCCGAGGTCCGCAACCCGAGGACGCCCACGCCCACGACGAGGTAGGGCACGATCACGACGATGGCGAGCGTGCCGAAGAACGCCGCCTCCTCGCGCAGGACGCGCCGGAAGTCCCGGGCCGGAACGGCGAGTGCCGGCAGCGCGGCTGCGGCAAACAGGATGTTCTTCTGATGGATCAGCGTGGCGAGGCCAAGCCACAGCCCCGCCCAGGCCCAGGAGCGCGCATTGAGCTTGGCCAGCGTGCGGCAGGTCTGCCACAGGAAGATCATGAGCAGGGCGGTCGAGAGCATGTGGGACTCGGCCTGGAGGGCGAAATGCCACCAGGCGTAGCTCGCGGCGAGAATCGCTGTGAAAAGGACAGCTCGCGCTCGACCGACTCCCAACGCTTCGAGCGCCCGATGGAACGCCCACGCCGCGACCAGAGCCGCGGCCATGCTCAGGTACTGGAGGATGAAGAGAGGATTGAGGGGCGGCCGGGTCCACCGTCCGAGCGACGCCGACAGATTCTCAAGCGGCCCGTAGCCGAGATGCCCCGGGTAGAACGTCATCTCGCGCACGCCGCGCAGCGCGGCCGAGGCGTAGATGACTGCGTCGCACTCTGGAATGCGCGACGGGTAAAGGAGGTAAGCGATCGCGGCAATCGTGAGGAGCGCGAAGATCGGCCAGTGTCTTCTCAAGCAGGATCTCCGCGGTGCGCGGATGAGTGCGCGTGGTCGAAGTTCGAGACGGTGCGAGTGCGGGCCGCAGGTTCCGGACCCACCACGACCGCTCAGGGCTGCCGGAGCAGGCAGAGGCGAACCCGCGCATCATCGACTCTACACCCCGCGAGATGCACCAGCCAGAGCCGCCGCTCGAGCCGCCGCTCGAGTCGCCGCTCGAGTCGTCGCTCGAGTCGTCGGACAGCGGACGGCGATGATCTGCAAAGATCGCCACGCCCGGTACTGCAGCGCCTCGGCCGGGACGCAGACGGTGATCCGCTGACCATCCGGCATCGGAAGCACACTCAACTTCAATTGCGGAGGCCGATGGGTTGGAGTGTCCCCATTCTTCGGACCACCGTTCATGACAGGGGCACCGGCGTGATGGGGTGAACCTCGGACGTCTTGGCCGCGCGGGCCTCGGCGCCGACTTCGGCCGGCGTCCGGTAGCCCAGACTGCTATGCGGCCGCTGCGTATTGTGCTCCCACCGCCACTGTTCGATCAGGATTCGCGCCTCGCGCAGATGCGCGAACTCCTCGGCATTGATCCCGTGCTTCTTCGCGCACTGCTCGACCGTCACGCCCTCGCGCTCGCTCTCGCGCACGATGGCCACGATCTGCTCATCCGAGAATCGGCTCTTCCGCATGCAGGATCCTCCGTGGTCCGGGGCATCCTGCCATAATCCGTGGCCTCAAGAACGGGGGCACTCCAGATTGGCGCCGGACGGTGAGGCGGCGTATGGTCCGCGCCGGTATCCCGCAGGGGGTGATCATGGCCTCCATGGGATGGAAGACGCGGGAAGTGTTTGACCGCCAGGGCATCTCCCCGCAGGAGGACCTGCGGAAGGCCGCCGCCGATGACGCGGCCAAACGGCCTGATTACCTGCGCTTCGGCGCCGGTTCGTCACAGGGCGGGCACAAGGCAGAAGGGGACGAGAAGACGCCCGAATTGGGCACCGCCTGAGATGCTGTGCGACAATGGGTTGCGTCTGTGCGAGAGTGGCGGAACTGGCAGACGCGCCGGATTTAGGATCCGGTGGGGAAACTCGTGGGGGTTCAAATCCCCCCTCTCGCAGAGTCCCCGACCCACGGTCCCCAGACGTCATGGAGTGAGACTCGAGGCATGAATCTCTCGGTACGCCCGACCGGCACGTGGCAGCACACCCTGGACATCGAGGTCCCGGTGGACGAGGTGGACCGCCGGTTGGAGGAGGTGGCGCGCCAGATCCAGCATCGCGCGAGCCTGCCCGGCTTCCGCAGAGGACGCGTGCCGCTCGAGATGGTGCGGCACCACTTCGCCGAGGCGGTCGAGCAGGAGTTCCTCGAGAGCTTCGTCCCGCGGATCACGAACGAGGCGATCGATCAGGCACGGCTGACGCCGGTCGTGCCGCCCGTGGTGCGCAACCTGCGATTCGGCCCGGGCCAGCCTCTGCGGTTCGAGGCGGTCGTGGAGGTCCGGCCCGAGGTCGAAGTGAAGGACTACAAGGGAATCCGGGTCAAGCGCCGCCTGAATCCGGTGACCGACGAGGCGGTCGATCGCGTGATCCAACAACTGCGCGACGACTCGGCGATCTTCGCCGATCTGGCCAGACCCGCCGTGCGCGGAGACGTGGTGCTGCTGGACTCGACCCGCCTCGACGCGACGGGCCGCCGGATGTCGGGCACCCGAGTCAAGAACCGGCGCATCGAACTGGGATCACCGGGATTGCCGCCGGACCTCGAGAACGGTCTGCTGGGCGCCGAGGCGGGCCAGGAGCGTACGATCGAGGTCCAGTATCCCGCGGACTATCCGGCGGCGGACCTCGCGGGCAAGAGCGCCCGCTACGTCGTTTCGGTGCGGAAAATCCAGGAGAAGAAGCCCCGCGAAGCGGACGATAACCTGGCTCGAGAGGTCTTCGGGCTGCAGTCGTTCGAGGAGCTGCGCGCGCGCGTGCGTCTCAACCTGGAGGGAGAGGAGCGCGTGCGCGCGCAGCGCGAGATGGACGCGGCGGTCAGTGCGGAGCTGATCCGGCGCAACCCCTTCGAGCTTCCTGCTGGGCTCGTCCAGCGGACGCTGGAGAGCGTGGTCGCGGAGGCGACGGAAGGGCGAACGATCTCGGACGAGCTGCGCAAGCAGATCGAGGAACGATATCGCCCGGGCGTGGAGAATTCGCTCCGACGGGAGGTCCTGCTCGCCGCCGTGGCGCGGCAGGAGGACCTCCAGGTCGGCGAGGAGGAGGTGGCGGCCGAGATCCAGCGCATGGCCCAGTCGGATCCGCGGCAGGCGGCGCGCGTGCGCGCGCGCTACCAGTCGGCGGAGCGGCGGGAGGCGCTGCGGGACTCGCTGCTGGAGCGGAAGGCGCTGGACTGGCTGATCGACGCGGCCGAGATCGAGGACGAGCGCGCGGGCGCCCCGCCGCTCATCGTCCCGGCCGGGCGCTGAGACGGGACCGAGGAAGGAGCCAATCCCCGTGGGCTACATGCCGTTCGTGATCGAGCAGACCGGCCGCGGCGAGCGCGCGTACGACATCTTCTCCCGGCTGCTCAAGGACCGGATCATCTTCATCGGCACGCCGATCGACGACAACGTGGCGAACCTCGTGATCGCGCAGATGATCTTCCTCGAGGGCGAGGACCCGGACCGGGACATCAACCTCTACATCCACAGCCCCGGCGGCTACGTCACCGCGGGCCTGGCGATCTACGACACCATGCAGTTCGTGAAGCCGGACGTGGCCACGCTCTGCATGGGCCAGGCGGCGAGCATGGCCGCGGTGCTGCTCGCCTCCGGGGCGAAGGGGAAGCGCTCGGCGCTCCCGAATTCGCGGATCATGATCCACCAGCCGATGGGCGGCACGCAGGGCCAGACCACCGACATCGAGATCTACACGAAGGAGATGGTCAAGACCCGCGAGCAGCTCAACGTGATCTTGGCCAAGCACACGAGCAAGCCGATCGACCAGATCGAGAAGGACACCGACCGCAACTATTTCATGTCCGCCGAGGAATCCAAGGCCTACGGTCTGATCGATGACATCATCGAAAAGCGTCGCTAGGAGACGGAACCGCGCATGAAGAAACGCGTCGCCACCCCGCATCCGATCCGGTGCTCGTTCTGCGGCCGCGGCCAGGACGAGGTCGCCCGCCTGGTGTCCGGCCCCTCGGTCTACATCTGCAGCGAGTGCGTGAAGCTCTGCAACGACATCCTCGAGGGCGAGCTCGAGCGCGAGCAGCCGTCCCCGGCGGGTCAGCTTCCCAAGCCCGCGGAGATCAAGCGCATCCTCGACGACTACGTGGTCGGGCAGAACCGCGCGAAGAAGACGCTGGCCGTGGCGGTGTACAACCACTACAAGCGCATCTACTCGCCCGCGCAGCACGGTGACGTCGAGCTCGAGAAGTCGAACATCGCCCTGATCGGCCCGACCGGGGTGGGGAAGACGCTGCTCGCGCGCACGCTCGCGCGCTTCCTGCGCGTGCCGTTCGCCATCGTCGACGCGACCTGCCTGACCGAGGCGGGCTACGTCGGCGAGGACGTCGAGAACATCCTCGTGCGCCTCCTCCAGTCGGCGGACTTCAACCTGGTGAACGCCGAGCACGGCATCGTCTACATCGACGAGATCGACAAGATCTCCCGCAAGAGCGAGAACCCGAGCATCACGCGCGACGTCTCGGGTGAGGGCGTGCAGCAGGCGCTGCTCAAGATCCTCGAGGGCACGGTGGCGAACGTGCCGCCCCAGGGCGGGCGCAAGCACCCGCAGCAGAAGTTCTTCGAGGTGAACACGAAGGACATCCTCTTCATCTGCGGCGGCGCCTTCGAGGGCCTCGACAAGATCATCGAGCGGCGCGTGGGACAGAAGGTGCTGGGCTTCGGCGCCGACATCCGCAGCAAGCAGGACCGCAAGACAGGCGAGCTCATCTCGCTGGTCGAGCCCGAGGACCTGCTGCGCTACGGGCTCATCCCCGAGCTCGTCGGTCGCCTGCCGGTGGTCGGCGTGCTCGACTCGCTCGACGAGAAGGCGCTCGTGTCCATCCTGACCGAGCCCAAGAATGCGATCACCAAGCAGTACCAGCGCTTCTTCGAGATGGAGGGCGTGAAGCTCGACTTCACCGAGGACGCGCTGATCGCGATCGCCCAGCTCGCGATCAAGCGGGGCACGGGCGCGCGCGGCCTGCGCGCGGTCATCGAGGAGGCGATGCTCGACGTGATGTACGACCTCCCCTCGCGGGCCGATGTGATCGGCTGCACGATCTCGCGTGAGTGCATCCAGAGCGGCGCTCCGCCGCTCCTCACCTATCGCGGCGAGCGCGAGAAGAGGCGCAAGGAAGCCTGATCGCGGTCGAGCGGACTCGTCGGTGCGCTTGACGAGTTCACGAGATCGTGACGAACAGTGTAGACTCCCGGCGTTCCCCCGGGAGTCGCGCCGGCGGTGCCGGCGGCGCGGCGAGCGCGCGTGAGCGCAGGGATGCGCGGCGGCCTGGAGACGCGGGAGTCCCCGCGGGCTCCGTGACCGGGCGCCCAGAGACGAGGAGTCCTCCGTGTCACCCAGCGAACCGCGATCACGAGAGAGACGCTCCACGCGCGGACGTGGTCGCGGGTCCGCGCGCCGTCCGGCGTCCGCGGACCGCGCCGCCGCGGCGCCGGGGTACCCCGACCCACGCTTTCGCGTGGGTGCCCGAGCGCGGGTCCGCCGCGCGCCGAAGGACGCCGCGTGCGCCTCCGAGCCTCCGCGCCGCCTGACCGTCGTGCGCGGCGACGAGCGCCTCGAGTGTGACGACCGCCTGCCGCTCGTGCCGCTGCGCGACATCGTGCTCTTCCCGCACATGACGCTGCCGCTGCTCGTCGGCCGCCTGCCCTCGATCCAGGCGCTCGAGAAGGCCACGGCGCGCGACCGCATGCTGTTCGTCACCGCGCAGACGAACTGCGAGATCGCCGACCCGACGCACGAGGAGCTGCACGCGGTCGGCACGCTGGTGCGCGTGCTCCAGCTCTTCCGCCTGCCTGACGGCACGCTGCGCGTCCTGGCCGAAGGCCTGGCCCGCTGCCGGGCGGAGCGCTTCCTGTGGTCGAACGACTACCTGACCGCCCGGATCGCGCTGCTCTCCGACGCGCCGGCGGCGGGGCCCGAGATCGAGGCGCTGCGCCGCCACGTGCTCGGGCAGTTCGCGGACTACGTGCACCTCAACCGCCGCGTGCCCGACGAGGTGCTGACCACGGCGAACGCCATCGCCGACCCCGCGGTCCTCAGCCACACGATCTCGTCGCACCTCGTGCTCAAGGTGCCGCAGAAGCAGGCGCTGCTCGAGGCCGCGGGTCCGCTCGAGCGCTTCCAGCTCCTCGGCGAGACGCTGGCCGCGGAGCTCGAGATCCTCAAGCTCGAGCGCAAGATCGAGGGGCAGGTGCGCTCGCAGGTGCATCGGAACCAGAAGGAGTTCTATCTCAACGAGCAGCTCAAGGCGATCCGGCGCGAGCTCGGCCACCAGAACGAGTTCGCGAGCGAGCTGGAAGAGCTGGCCGCCGCGATCCGCAAGGCGCGCATGCCGCGCGAGGTGGCGACCAAGGCGATACGCGAGCTGGACCGGCTCTCGAAGATGAGCTTCATCTCGCCCGAGGCCACCGTGGTGCGCAACTACCTCGACTGGCTGATCGCGCTGCCCTGGAGCAAGACCTCGCGCGACGAGTCCGACATGGGCCGGGTCGAGCGCATCCTGGACGAGGACCACTACGGACTGCGCAAGGTGAAGGACCGGATCGTCGAGTACCTGGCGGTGCTCAAGCTCACCGGCCGCAACAAGGGTCCGATCCTGTGCCTCGTCGGCCCGCCCGGCGTGGGCAAGACCTCGCTCGGGCGCTCGATCGCGCGCGCGCTGTCGCGGCGCTTCGTGCGCATGTCGCTGGGCGGCGTGCGCGACGAGGCCGAGATCCGCGGGCACCGCCGCACGTACATCGGCTCGCTGCCCGGCCGCATCCTGCAGAGCCTGCGGCGCGCGGGCACGCGCAATCCGGTGTTCCTGCTCGACGAGATCGACAAGCTCGGCGCCGACTTCCGCGGCGACCCGGCCTCGGCGCTGCTCGAGGTGCTCGATCCCGAGCAGAACCACACCTTCAACGACCACTATCTCGAGGTGGACTTCGATCTGTCGCAGGTGATGTTCATCTGCACCGCGAACGCGCAGCACTCGATCCCGCCGGCGCTGGTCGACCGCATGGAGACCATCCGGCTGCCGAGCTACCACGAGAACGAGAAGGTGGAGATCGCGCGCCGCTTCCTCCTGCCCAAGCAGATCGCGGCGGCCGGCCTCGCGTGCGGCGACGTGAAACTCGGCGTGCCGGCGCTGCGCGCGCTGATCCGCGGCTACACGCGCGAGGCCGGGGTGCGCAATCTCGAGCGCGAGATCGCGAGCCTGTGCCGCAAGGCCGCGAAGCGCAAGGCCGCGGGACGGCTGCGCGGCCCGCTCGCGGTGACGGCCGCGAACCTGCACCGCTACCTCGGGCCGGCGCGGCACCTCGACCTGAGCGTGGAGCGGGTGAACCGCGTGGGCGTGGCGAACGGGCTCGCCTGGACCGAGGTGGGCGGCGACGTGCTCACGATCGAGGTGAGCACGCTGCCCGGCAAGGGCGATCTGCAGCTCACCGGCAAGCTGGGCGAGGTGATGCGCGAGTCGGCGCACGCCGCGCTCACCTGGATCCGCTCGCGGGCCGAGCGCCTCGGGCTCGACCGGCACTTTTATCGCGACATCGACCTGCACGTGCACGTGCCGGAGGGCGCCACGCCGAAGGACGGACCGTCCGCGGGGATCTCGATCGCGCTGGCGATGGTGAGCGCGCTCACCGGCATCCCGACTCGCCACGACGTGGCGATGACGGGCGAGATCACGCTGCGCGGCACGGTCATCCCGGTGGGCGGCCTCACCGAGAAGGCGCTCGCCGCGCGCCGCGCCGGGCTCGAGGTCCTGCTCGCGCCCCGCGGCAACGAGAAGGACCTCTCCGAGCTGCCGCAGGAGGTGCATCAGGACTTGGAGATCGTGTTCGTCGAGAGCATGGACCAGGTGCTGGACCGGGCGCTCGAGCGCAAGGTGTCGCCTTGCGCCGGAGCTTCGGGCGAGGCGGCGGCGGACCGCGCGGAGCCCCGGACCGAAGCGCCCGCACCGGCGGGACCGAGGAGCGAGCCGGTCGGGTACGCGCACTAGCGCTGCGCCGAGTGAGCACGGCGGCCCGCGTCTGCCGCGAGCCGCCGCTCGTTTTCGTGAGACGAGGCTCCCGGGCGGGCGTCGGCGAGATCTCCCTCCCACGACGACTTTGAACGCCCGGGACCTTCGCGCGGCCGTGCGCGCGCGTGCGGTGTGGACGAGGCCGCGCGATCGAGGCTCCCGGTCGCGCGCGGCGCGGCGACTTTCCTCTCCGATCCGCCGTTCGACACGCCTATACTCAGAATGCGCCGGCGGCCATCCAGGCCCTCCGCAGGTGCGACCCCGTCGCAGGAGGCCCCGCATGCGACACTTCGACTCCGCTCCCCGTACCTTCATCGTCCTGCTCGCGTCGCTTCTCCTGCTGGCCTACTGGTCCAGCGCCGCCGGTGCCGCGTGCAACTCACAGAGCCCCTGCATCCCGCCGACCACGGGGTGCGGCTACTCCAGCACGTGCGATGTCTTCTTCGCGAACGGCGTGGAGTACAAGAACCTCGCCGTGCACGACTTCTCGTGGTGCGTGATGGTGATGCCCGGACAGACCAACTCGGGCGGCTTCGACTGCAAGGTGGATGCCGTGATCAGCTGGGACAGCGGGAACAGCTGGACCGCGTACACCGACATCCCCGCGCTCGCGTGGATGACGTTCATCTGGGGCGGCACGGGCAGCCAGGGCGAGGATCTCTACACCGCGCAGCTCACGCAGCTCGACGCCTCGGGAGGAGGCCTGCCGGGGGCCGTGCGACTCCGCGAGAGCCCGGTGCAGAACTCGAACGGACAGGCGTCCGTGCTGCTCGTCGGCAACGAGTACCAGATCGACAGCTTCTTCGACGTCTTCTTCGAGATCAGCCTCGACGACGGCCTGACCTGGGCGCCTTCCCTCTCGAGCTGCCACGTCGTGCTGGGCCCTCGCGGGCCCGTGCCCGCGCGGCATTCGACCTGGGGCGCGACCAAGACGCTGTATCGGTGACCGGCCCTCCCGGCGCGGCGGCCGCCCCCGTTTCGGGGGTGGCCGTCTCGCGTGCTGGGCGCGGCGCCCCCGGTTCGCTACAGTGCCGAGCATGAAGATCCTGGCCGCAACGCCGCTGGCCCCGGCCGCCCTCGCGCGGCTGCGCTCCGCAGGCCACGAGGTGGTCGAGCGGCCCGGGCTCGAGGGCCGCGCGCTCGCCGAGGCGCTGCGCGGAACGCACGCGCTGGTGATCGGCGGCGAGACGCGCGTGGGAGAGGAGGCGCTGCGGGGCGCGAGCGCGTTGCGCGTGGTCGCGCGGGTCGGCGTCGGCCTCGATCGCGTGGACGTCGCCGCCGCGCGCGAGCTGGGCATCGCCGTCGCGGACACGCCGGAAGCGCCGGCCGTCGCGGTCGCCGAGCACACGATCGCGCTGCTGCTCGCGCTCGAGCGCCATCTGGTCCGGGCGGATCACGCCGTGCGCAGCGGCGGGTGGCGCGAGGGCCTGCCTCCGCCCCGCGAGCTGGCGGGCCGCAGCCTGGGCCTCGTCGGCTTCGGCCGCGTCGGGCGGGAGGTGGCCTGGCGGGCGCGGGCCTTCGGCATGGACGTGCTCTGGCACGATCCGCTGCTCGATCTGGCGCCGGCCGGTTACGAGTGGGCGCGGCGGGCGGTGCTCGGCGAGCTGCTTCCCCGGGCGGACGTGCTCTCGCTCCACGTCCCGCTCACGCGCGCGACGCGCGGCCTGATCGGGGCGCGCGAGCTGGCGGCGATGAAGAGCGAGGCGGTGCTCGTGAACTGCGCCTGCGGCGGTGTGGTGGACGAGGACGCGCTCCACGCCGCGCTCGCGCGGGGCGCGCTGCGCGGCGCCGCGCTCGACGTCTTCGCCGCGGAGCCTCCGGCGGGCAGCCCGCTGCTCGCGCTGCCGAACGTGGTGCTCACGCCGCACGTCGCCGCGCGGACCATCGAGGTCGCGCGGCGCGCGAGCCTCGAGGCCGCGGGCATCGTGCTCGAAGCCCTGAGCCGCGCGCGCGCCTGAGCGCGGATCCCGGCGCGCGCTTGTCCTGCCTTGCGCGCGCTGCTAGCGTGCGCGCGGCCCGGGGGGAACAGGCGCGATGCCCTGCACGGTCGTGGTCGGAGCCCAGTGGGGGGACGAGGGCAAGGGCAAGATCGTCGATGCCCTGAGCGCGCGCGCCGATTTCGTGGCCCGCTATCAGGGCGGGCCCAACGCGGGCCACAGCGTGGTGCATCGCGGGCGCCGGATCGTGCTGCACCTGGTCCCCTCCGGCGTGCTGCATCCAGGCGCGCGCTGCCTGCTCGGGAACGGCGTGGTGATCGATCTCCCGCGCCTGCGCGAGGAGGTGGAGGGCCTCGAGTCCCTCGGGCTCGACGTGAGCGGCCGGCTCGGCGTGAGCCCGGGCGCCCACCTCATCCTGCCCCAGCATCGCGCGGTCGAGGCGCACGCCGAGCTGGGCCCCGGGGCGATCGGCACGACCGGGCGCGGCATCGGCTTCGCGTACCGGGACAAGGCCGCCCGCACGGGGCTCCGGGTCGAGGACCTCTTCGAGCCCGCTCGCTTCGCGGAGCAGGTGGATCGGAACCTCGATCGGCTGCGCCGCGAGTTCCCCGGCGTCGAGGCGTTGCGCGCGACGAGCGGCGCGGGCCTGCTCGCGGAATGGCGGGACGCGATCGCGTGGCTCGAGTCCCGGATCGCCGACGTCTCGGCCGAGCTCCATCGCGCGCTGGCGGAGGGACGGAGCGTGCTCCTCGAGGGCGCGCAGGGCACGCTGCTCGACCTCGACCACGGCACGTATCCGTTCGTCACCTCGTCCGCGGCGTCGGCCGCGGGCGCGCCCCTCGGCGTCGGACTCGGGCCGCGCGCCGTGGACCGCGTGGTCGGCGTGACGAAGGCCTACACGACGCGCGTCGGGCTCGGTCCGTTCCCCGCCGAGATGCCCGAGGCCGAGGCCGCGAAGCTGCGCGCGGCGGGCGAGGAGTACGGCTCGACCACGGGCCGGCCGCGGCGCTGCGGCTGGCTCGACCTGCCCGCGCTGCGGTACGCCGCGCGCGTGAACGGGCTCGACGAGCTGGTCGTGACCAAGCTCGACGTGCTCGACTCGTTCGAGGAGATCCGCGTGGTGAGCGGATACGAGCGCGAGGGGCGCCCGATCGAGGGCTTCCCGGCCGGCGCGCGGGCGCTCGAACGCTGCCGGCCCGTGTGGCGCGCGTTCCCCGGCTGGCGCGAGCCCACGGCGGGGGCGCGGCGCTGGCAGGATCTGCCGCTGCGCGCCCGCGACTACCTCGAGTGGATCGAGCGCGAGAGCGGCACGCGGATCGGGCTCGTCTCGGTGGGCGCGGGACGCGAGGCGCAGGTGACGCGCGATTGACAAGGCCCGGACGGCGCCGCGCGGCGGTCGCGCGATCTGGTTGCCGCCGCGCCCGGGGCGATGCAACATGGCGCCGCGGTGGTTTCGCTCCGCCGTTCCCCGATTGAGGGGAGCGGTCCCGGCGCGCGGCTCCGCGAGCGGCACGCGCGCCGGGTGGTTCCTTCCCATGCGTCCGGCGGGGCCGGACGGGAGAAAGGGATTCGAGCATGCGTATCATTCTCGCGCTGGGCATCGCTCTTCTGCTCACGGTCGGGCTGGGTGGATGCGGGAACAAGAGCCAGCAGCCGGCGGGCTCGTCCGCCGCGCCGCCGGCGGAGACCACGCCGCCTCCTGCGGCCGCCGCCTTCGTCCCGCCGGCGGATCTCGATCAGGGCCCGCGGGCGTCGGCCGCGCCGGTCGACGAGGCGCTCGCGGCTCAGGGCGCCCAGCTCTTCACGAGCAAGACCTGCGCGACCTGCCACGGCTTCGGGAAGAAGATCCAGTGTCCCGACCTGAAGCCCGTCGCCGGACAGCGCACGGAGAAGTGGATGATCGCGCAGGTCATGCACCCCGACGTGATGACGAAGCAGGACCCGACCTCGATCCAGCTCATGAAGCAGTACACGCTCCAGATGCCGAACATGAACCTCACCGAGGACCAGGCGAAGGCGCTGGTCGAGTACATCAAGAAGAACGGCAAGTAGCACCGCCGGGGATCGCCGGGCCGGGCGCAGGGTCGTCCGGCCCGGTTCGCGTTGCCGCCGCTGCCGACGCCGCGTCCGGCAGCCGGCGAGCGCCGTCCGTCGCGCCCGCGCCGCTCGCTTGACGCTTCCTTGACCCGACGCGCTCCGTCCCCGGTAGAATCGCACGCCCATCATGTGGTTTGGCGGCGCGCGCCCCGCCGGGCGGGAAGCGCGAGCCTCGGTTCACCGGAGGAGCGATGGAGACCCAGACCGACGAGATCAAGGCCATTCACGAACGGATCGAGAACGAGAGCATCGTGGTCCAGACCATCACCGCGGAGGTCTCGAAGGCAATCGTCGGCCAGCACGATCTGATCCACCGGCTCCTGATCGGGCTGCTGGCGGACGGGCACCTCCTCATCGAGGGCGTGCCCGGGCTCGCCAAGACCTACGCGGTGCGCACGCTCGCCGCCGCCCTGCGAGCCCGCTTCCAGCGGATCCAGTTCACGCCCGACCTGCTGCCCGCCGACATCGTCGGCACGCTGATCTACAACCAGAAGACGGGCGAGTTCGTCACCAGCAAGGGTCCGATCTTCGCGAACCTGATCCTCGCCGACGAGATCAACCGCACGCCGCCCAAGGTCCAGAGCGCGCTGCTCGAGGCGATGCAGGAGCGGCAGGTGACGATCGGGGAGAGGACCTTCCGCCTCGACGACCCCTTCCTCGTGCTCGCGACGCAGAACCCGATCGAGCAGGAGGGCACCTATCCGCTGCCCGAGGCCCAGCTCGACCGCTTCCTGCTCAAGATCAAGATCACCTATCCGACGCGGCAGGAGGAGCGCGAGATCGTGGACCGCATCGCCGGGGCGGGCGAGCCCAAGATCGCGCCGGTGGTCGAGCCCGCGGACATCGTGCGCGCGCGCGCGCTGTGCCGCTCGATCTACATCGACAGCCGCATCCAGGACTACATCATCGATCTCGTGTTCGCGACCCGCGAGCCGGAGAAGTACGGCCTGGCCGAGCTGAAGCCCTTGATCCGCTTCGGCGCCTCGCCGCGCGCCTCGATCTACCTGACCACCGCGGCGCGGGCCATGGCGTTCATCAAGCGCCGGGGCTTCGTGATCCCCGAGGACATCAAGGAGCTGGCGGCCGACGTCCTGCGCCACCGCATCATCCTCTCCTACGAGGCCGAGGCCGAGGAGCTGACCACGGACGACATCGTGCTCCGCATCCTCGGCTCGGTCGAGGTGCCCTGAGGGACGCGCCGCCGATGAAGGACGCACGCCCCCGGGGCCCGGGTGACGCCGCGTCGCGCGACGGCCGGCTCGCGCCCGAGTTCCTGAAGACCCTGCGGCGGATCGAGCTCCACACCCGCAAGGTGCTCAACACCACGTTCGTCGGCGAGTACAAGTCGACGTTCAAGGGGACGGGCGTGGAGTTCATCGATCTCCGCGAGTACCTGCCCGGCGACGACATCCGCTCGATCGACTGGAAGGTGACGGCGCGGATGGCCCGGCCGTACGTGAAGAAGTTCGTCGAGGAGCGCGAGCTGACGGTGATCCTGTGCGTGGACGCCTCGGGCTCCGGTTATTTCGGCACCCGCTCGCGGTTCAAGCTCGAGCAGGCGGCGCAGGTCGCGGCGACGCTGGCCTTCTCGGCGGTGACGAACAACGACAAGGTGGGGCTGCTGTTCTTCACCGACCGCGTCGAGAAGTTCATCCCGCCCCGCAAGGGCCGCCAGCACGTGATGCGGCTGGTGCGGGACATCCTGCTCTTCCGCCCGCGGCACCGGAGCACGAACCCCGCGGCGGCGCTCGAGTTCGTGATGCACATCCTCAAGCACCGGGCGGTGGTCTTCCTGATCAGCGACTTCCTCGGGCCGGGCTTCGCGCCCGATCTCGTGCGCATCCCGCTCGGCATCGCGGCGCGGCGGCACGATCTGGTGGCGATCCCGATCGGCGATCCGGCCGAGCAGGAGCTGCCGCGGGTCGGCCTCGTCGACCTCGAGGACACGGAGACCGGCGAGATCGTCACCGTGGACACCGCGAACCCGCGCCTGCGGCGCGAGTACGAGGCGCACGTGCGGGGCCTGGAGACGCGGCGCGATCGCCTGTTCCGGCAGCTCGGCATCGACAGCATCGGCCTGCGCACGAACGAGGACTTCACGCCGAAGCTGCACAAGTTCTTCCAGCTCCGGGCCCGCCGCTCCCACTGAGCATGCGCGCGACCCCGTTCTTCGCTCGCCTCGTTCCCGCAGCCGTGCTCCTCGTGGCGCTGGCGGCCGGCGCGGCCGTTGCGCGCCCCGCGCTCGTCACCCGGGTCGAGGCGCCGCGCCGGCTCACGGTGGGGGACCGCTTCGATCTGGTGCTGACCCTGACCGGGGCGGACCCGAAGCAGGTGATCGGTCCGTTCGCCGATAGCCTCGGGGTGTTCGTGCTGACGAAGCCCGCGAAGGCGGAGCGCGCCCGTCCGGGCGAGAGCATCCACCGCCTCGGCCTGGCGGCGTTCCGGGCCGGCCCGCAGCGCCTGCCGGTCTTCCTCTTCCTCGTCCGCTCCGGCGCCAGGCTGGACACGTTGCGCAGCGATTCGGCGCGCGTGACCATCGCCAGCGTGCTGCCGAAGGACATGAAGGACATCCACGACCTGAAGCCCGCGGAGACGTTCCCGAATCCCTGGCTGTGGATCGTGCCGGCCGCGCTGGCGCTCGCGGCCGCCCTCGTCTGGCTGGCCGCGCGCGTGTGGCGGCGATTCCGGCGCCGGCGGGAGAGCGAGGAGAACGCTCTCCCGCCGTGGGAGCAGGCGCTGGCCGCCCTCGACGCGCTGCCCTGGCGCGAGTGGCTCGCGGCCGGGCAGGTCAAGCGCTACTACTACGCGCTCTCCGAGGTGCTCAAGCGCTATATCGAGCGGCGCTTCGAGTTCAACGCGGTCGAGCAGACCACGACCGAGATCCTCGCCAGCATGCGCGCGCGCCGCACGCCGATGCGGGACGAGGTCCGGGACTTCCTGCTCCACTCCGACTTCGTCAAGTACGCGAAGACCGTCCCGCCCGACGAGGAGATGCGCTCCGCGATCGACCGCGTGCGGGACTTCGTGGTGAGGACGCGGCCCGCGGAGCCCGCCGCACCCGCGGGCGCCGCCGCGGCCGTGGCCGACGGGGAGCGTGCCTGATGCGCTTCGCCTCGCCCTGGTTCCTGCTCCTGCTCGTCCCCGTGGCCGCGCTGGTCGCGCTCGAGTGGGTCAAGCGCACCGGCGCCGTGCGCTTCCCGGACGCCTCGTTCTTCCGCGCGCGGCGGAGCGCCGGCCGGCTGCTGAAGCTCGCCGTGCTGGCCGCGAACGCGCTCGCGCTCGCGCTCATGGTGCTCGCGCTCGCGCGGCCCCAGCGCGGACGCGTCTACGAGGAGGTCGAGTCGCGCGGCGTCGACATCATGCTGTGCATGGACGTGTCCGAGACCATGGGTCTGCCCGACTACCGCCCGGACCGCATCACGGTCGCGAAGCAGCGCGCGGAGGCGTTCATCGCCAAGCGCGCGGGGGACCGGATCGGGCTCTCGATCTTCGCGAACGGCGCCATGGCTCAGTGCCCGCTCACCGCGGACCGCGCGGTGCTCAAGTCGATCATCGAGCGCCTGCAGGTCGGCGCCCTCGATCCCACGCGCACCGCGATCGGCATGGGCCTGGCGAGCGCCATCACCCGGATCAAGGACTCGAAGGCGAAGGACAAGCTCGTGATCCTGCTCACGGACGGGCTCAACAACTCGGGGGAGATCGATCCGCTCACGGCGGCCCGCCTGGCGCAGAGCTTCGGCATCAAGGTCTACTGCATCGGCATCGGCTCGCAGGGCCCGGTGACGGTGATGGTGAACGATCCGATGTGGGGTCCGCGTCCGCAGACGGTCCAGGTCGACTTCGACATGAAGACGCTCGAGGAGATCTCGGCCCTGACCGGGGGCAAGGCGTTCCTCGCCTCGGACGAGAGGGCGCTCGAGCGCATCTACGACGAGATCGACCGCATGGAGCCCACCACCTACAAGGTCGCGCGTCACACCGTGTACGCGGAGAAGGCGGACCTGTTCCTCCTGCCCGCCGCGCTCCTGTTCCTCGCCGGCCTCGCGGTGCCCGCGCTGCTCGTGCGGAGGCTGCCGTGATCCGCTGGGCGAACCCGCAGCTGCTCCCGTTGCTGTTCGCGGTGCCGATCCTGGCCGGGCTGCTGCTCGCGGGCGCGTGGCTCAAGCGCCGCGCGCTCCGGCGGCTCGCCGATCCCGACCTGGTGCCGCGGCTGACGGACAGCGTGAGCCCGCGGCTGGCCGCGGCGAAGTCCGTGTGCCTCCTGCTCGGCCTGCTGCTCCTGTTGCTGGCGGCGGCCCGGCCCCAGTGGGGCGAGAAGCTGCAGATGGTGCGCGGGCGGGGGATCGACATCGTGATCGCGCTCGACGCCTCGAAGAGCATGCTGGCGACCGACGTCAAGCCGGATCGCCTGTCACGCGCGAAGACCGAGATCGCCTCGCTGCTCGA
>DATKKO010000202.1:0-5620 GCA_035542955.1 Terriglobales bacterium | reverse complement strand
CTGGTCGGCCTGATCGTGCGCGAGCTGGGCGGCCGGCGATTCGCGCAGTCGCTCGCCTGCCTCGCGGCGGTGCTGGCGCCGGTGTGGCTCACGGTCGACCACTTCTTCAGCATGAACGCGTTCGACACGTTGTTCTGGACGCTCGGGGCGTGGCTGCTTCTGCGGGTGCTGGAGAGGCGGCGCCCCGGCGACTGGATCGCGCTCGGCATCGTGCTGGGGCTGGGGCTGCTCAACAAGACGAGCATGATCTGGTTCGGCGGCGCGGCGTTCCTCGCCCTGCTGCTCACGGAGCACCGCCGCGCGCTCCTCACGCCGTGGCCGTGGATCGCGGCGGGCATCGCCGGGCTCCTGTTCCTGCCGCACGTCGTCTGGCAGGCGCGGAACGGCTGGCCGACGCTCGAGTTCATGCGCAACGCGACCGGGTCGAAGATGATCCGCACGGGCTACGTCGTGTTCTGGGTGCAGCAACTGATGGCGATGAACCCGGCGGCGCTGCCGGTGTGGCTGATCGGCCTCGTCGCCCTGCTCGCGACGAAGCGCGCGCGCGTGCTCGGCATCGTGTTCGTCGTGGTGGCCGCGTTCCTGATGCTGAGCGGGTCGAGCCGGCCGAACTACCTCGCCGTGGCCTACGCGCCGCTGTTCGCGATGGGCGCGGTCGCGATCGGCCGCGCCGCCGAGCGCGGCTTCGGGTGGCTGCGCCCGGTCGCGCTCGCCGAGATCGCGCTCGTGGGGCTGCCCGCGGCGCTTGCGTACCTGCCGATCCTCCCGGTCGAGCGGGAAGTCGCGTACCTGCGCGCGCTCGGAATGCGCGCGCCCGCGCAGGAGCACACGCGCGAGGGCGACCTGCCGCAGGTCTTCGCCGACATGTTCGGCTGGGAGGACCTCACGCGCCGGGTGGCCCGCGTGTACCACTCGCTCCCGCCCGACGAGCGGGCGAAGTGCGCGATCCTCGCCTACAACTACGGCCAGGCCGGCGCGATCGACTTCTTCGGCCCGCGCTACGGTCTGCCACCCGCGATCTCGCAGCACAACAACTACTGGCTATGGGGCACGCACGGCGCGACCGGCGAGGTGCTCATCCTCGTGGGCGGGGGCCGGCACGATCCACACGACGATTTCCGCAGCGTGGTGCTCGCGGACACGACGAGCTGCGCGCACTGCATGCCGTACGAGAACGGCACGCCGATCTTCCTCTGCAAGGGACTGAACCAGCCGCTCGAGCGCCGCTGGCGGGAGATCCGCCGCTACGATTGAGCGCGCCCGCGGGGCGCAGGACCGCCTCCGCCCGCCCCGAGGCGTGCGAGCAGCAGCGTGATGTCGTCGGACGGTCCCTGGTCTCCCTCGAAGCGTCGCACCTCGTCCACGATGCGCCGCGCGAGTGCGGGACACGGCTCCCCCACGTGCCGCCTCAGCATCTCCACCAGCGCATCCTCGCCCCACATCGCGCCGTCGGCCGCCTGCGCTTCGGTCACTCCGTCGGTGAAGAGCGCCAGCAGCGTCCCCGGCCCCAGCTCGGCCGTGCCGGTCTCGTACGGTCCGTCTTCGAGCATGCCGAGCAGCAGGCCGCCCACCTCGAGGGTGGAGACCTCGCCGGCGGGGGTGACGATGTACGGCGGATTGTGCCCGGCGTTGCAATACTCGACCCGGCCGCGGCGCGGATCGACCACGCCGAGGAACGCGGTGACGAAGCGCCCGGGCTCGACGCTGTGGTGCAGGAAGCGGTTCACGCGCTCCATCACGCGCGCGGGGTCGCTCGTGCCGTCGAGCTGGCCGAGGAGCGAGGCGCGGAACGCCGACATGAGCAGCGCGGCGGGCACGCCCTTGCCCGACACGTCGGCGACGACGAGCGCAAGCCGCCCATCGGGAAGCACGATGTGATCGAAGTAGTCGCCGCCCACGGCCCGCGCCGGCTCGCTCACGCCGGCGACATCCATCCCGGCCACGCGCGGCGGCTGGCGCGGCAGCAGGCGCGACTGGATGCGCCGGGCCAGCGCCAGCTCGCTCTCGATGCGCTCGCGGTCCAACTCGAGCTGTCGCCCGCGCTCGAGCCCGTCGGCCATCGTGTTGAACGCAGCGGCCACACCCCACAGCTCGTCGTCGCCCGCCACGGGGATGCGGTGCTCCAGCCGCCCCGCCTCGAGAGCGTTCGCCCCGCTGCGCAGGGCGGCGACCGCAGCGGTGATGCTGCGTCCCAGGGCCCGCATCAGACCCGCGGCGCGGAACCAGATGCGCACGCCGGCGAAGACGAGGAGCCCGATCAGCGCGAGCGGGATGAGGCTCATGTTCCACGTCCGCGCGCGCCGGATGAAGCCGGCGAGCGTGGGCCACAGGTCCACGTGCATGGTCAGCATCGCGTCCGTCGGCTGCCAGCCCTCCGGGAATTGCGTCCATGCGCGGAGGTTCGCGAAGCCGACGAAGACCGGGATCTCGGCCTTCAAGGCCGGAGCGGAGGTATGCCGCGCGCCGGCGCCGACGCCGGATGGCAGGAGCGAGACCGTCTGTCCGGCCTGACCCTGGAACACGAATCGCGCGTCCACCCGGCGCTCGATCTCGTCGGAGAGCACACCGCGGAACGGGAGCAGAGCCAGGCCCGCCAGCGTCGTGTCCCCCGCCGACCGAACCCGCGCGCACAAGTAGGCACGCCCGCCCACGACCACCACCGGCCGGCCGGACAGTTCCGTGGGCAGCGTGGCGAGCGAGATCGAGTCCACGCTGGCGTCGCCCGCCACGCGGCGAAGGACGCCGCGGCCGAGCCACACCGTCAGCCCCTGATGGCGGCGGTCCGGAGATGCGGCAAGCTCGCGCAATCGCGCCTCGGCCTGCCCGGGCTGCGCGAGCGCGAGGGCGACTTCGTCGTGGAGCGCCTGCGCCACGGCCACCACCTGTCCGCGCGCCGCTTCGGCGCGCTCCGTGGCGATGCCGAGATAGGAGCTGAGCGCCCAGAGCACAGCCATCAGGACCACCGGCACGGCGGTGGCGATGACCAGCAGCACGTTGAGCCGGCGGCCCACGCTGCGGATCGCGAGCGCGCGCTTTCGAATCAGCCAGGCGAGCAGGCGCGTGCCGAGGCCCACGACCGCCAGCACGATCGCCAGCTTCCAGGCGACGCCGCTGATCGCCTCCGGCAGCAGCGATCCCACGCGGAGCGCGGTCATTTCGGCCGCCCGCCGTCCCCGCGCTCGAACGTGGTGAGGTCGCGCTTCAACGCGCGACCAGCGTAGCAGTGCAGGCCCAGAGGGATGAGCCCGGCCTCGCGGAACAGCCGCCTGTAGGTCGAGGCGGGGCGCTGCTGGAACTCATCCTGGTCGCCCTCGGTCGGATCCTCCCTGGCGAAGGTCTCGATGAAGGCGACGCCGCCGAGCAGGCGCGCGATGGCCCTGAGCCCGCGCCGCGCCTCGTCGGTCGCGACGTAGTGGAGCACGTCGGAGCAGACGATCAGGTCGTAGGGCGGATCGAGATCGAGCCGCGCGAGAGCGCCGAGCCGGCCGAGCCGGATGCCGCGCTTCCGGCCGTAGCGCCGCACCACGTACGCGCTCGAGTCCACGCCGGTGTAGCGCACGTTCGGCCGCGCGCGCAGCAGCAGCGCGCGCCACGGCGCCTCGCCGCAGCCGACGTCGAGCACGGTGCGCAGCGGGCGCTCGAGCAGGTACTCGGCGGCCGCGACCGCGAGCTGCACGCGGCGCGCGAGCACGCCCTGGTGGACCACGGTGTAGCGCGGGTCGCGATACCAGCGCTCGAAGTAGGCTCGGTCGTACTGCTTGGGCGGGACGCTCGATCGACGCGGCTTCGCGCGCCTGAGGGCGGCAGCGCGCGTGGACGACCGTCGGGCGCGAGCGCCCCGCGCGGCGGGAGCGACGCGGCGCGATGATCGCGACATGGTCGATCCGGCGCGGTCCGGGCTACATCGGCTCGCGGATGCGCGTCACGTCGGCCCCGAGCGCGACGAGCTTCCGGTCCATCTCCTCGTAGCCGCGATCGAGGTGGTAGATCCGCGTGATCTTGCTCTCGCCCTCGGCGGCGAGCGCGGCGAGCACCAGCGCCCCGCCGGCGCGGATGTCGGTCGCCATCACCGGCGCGCCCTGCAGGCGCTCGACGCCGTTCACGATCGCCACGTTGCCCTGCATGCGGATGTTCGCGCCGAGCCGGACCAGCTCGGGCACGTGGGTGAAGCGGTCGACGTAGATGGTGTCGGTGATCGTGCTGGTGCCGTCCGCCACCGAGCACACCGCCATCATCTGCGCCTGCATGTCGGTGGGGAACCCGGGGAACGGCTCGGTGACGAGGTTGAGCGCAGCGGGCCGCGACGGGCCGGAGATCGTCACCTCGCGCGGGCCGGGCAGCACCTCGCAGCCGGCCTGCTCGAGCGCGCGCATCGCCGCGCCGACGTGCGCGGGCTCGCAGCCCTCGACCGTGAGCCTGCCGCCGGTGATCGCGGCCGCGGCCAGGAAGGTGGCGCTCTCGATGCGGTCGGGGATGATGTCGGCCTCGATCGGCCACAGCGTCTTCACGCCGCGGATCGTGAGCCGGCGCGAGCCGATGCCCTCGATCTCGGCGCCGCACTGGACCAGCACCTCGGCGAGCGAGGTGACGTCGGGCTCGATCGCCGCGTTGTCGAGCGTGGTCACGCCGTCGGCCAGCACGGCGGCCATCATGAGCTGCGCGGTCGCGCCCACCGAGATCGTGCTGAAATGGACGTCCGCACCGCGCAGCTTCACGTTCGAGCCCACGACGTAGCCGTGCTCGATCGCGAGGTCCGCGTGCATCGCGTCCAGGCCCTCGAGGTGCAGGTTGATCGGGCGCGGGCCCCAGGCACAGCCCCCCGGCAACGAGACGCGCGCCGCGCCCAGCCGCGCGAGCAGCGGCCCGAGCACGTACACGCTGGCGCGCATGGTGCGCACGAGGTCGTAGGGCGCCTCGACCGAGCGGATCTCGGTGGTGTCGATCACGCAGACGTGGCCGTGGAACTCGACGCGCGCGCCCAGCGTCTGGAGCACGCGGGCCATGGTGCGCGTGTCGCGCAGCAGCGGCATGTTGCGCAGCGTGTGGACGCCCGGCGTGAGCAGCGTCGCCGCCATCAGCGGCAGGGCGGCGTTCTTCGCCCCGCTCACCGGCACGCGACCCGAGAGGCGGCGCCCGCCGCGAATGGTCAGAGCATCCATCGTCTGCGGCCTCGCGGTCTCGGCGGAGACCGGATCCAGGGTGCGTGATTCCGAGCGGACCGAGACTACGTCCATGTGCACGACCTCGCCGCGTGCGTCTGCTGGGAGGCGCTGTCTCTCGCCGCCGCGGCTCTCGAGAGTCCATCCGTGGGTGCGGTGGCGGGATTATCGGCGGGCGGAAGCGCGGAAGCAAGGAGTGATCGCGGCGCGCGCATTGCGGAGAGCCGACGACTGGCCGCATGGCCGGCGAGCCGCGCGGCGGACGCGGTCGAATCGGCGGGCCACGTGGCGCGTGCGCGGAGCGCGGCCTATGATCGCCACGTCGATCGGATCCACGCGGCGCCCGCAGCCCAGGAGATGCGACATGCTGGCTCTCGGTCTCGTGCTCTCGTCCCTCGTCCTCGCGGCCCCGGTGCCGCCGCCCATGCCCAAGGTGATGGCGCGTCCGCCGGACCCGCCTC
>DATKKO010000201.1:0-25875 GCA_035542955.1 Terriglobales bacterium | reverse complement strand
CGACCACTACCTCTACTGCCTGGATCCGCCCACGCAGGCCGGCGTCGACACGCCCTGGATCACGACGCGCGCCAACCGGATCTCCTACGTGCTTCCCTGCAACGACGTCTCTCCCCCCGGCTCGCCCACCCAGCCGGTGAGCTACCACGTCTTCGTGCTCGAGGCCGTCGACAACCTGGGTGCGCACTCGGCCCCGGTCGTGGACGCGTTCACCTCGTTCACGCTGGCGCCGTCGGTCACGATCCTCGAGCCCAACGCGACTCATAACGATTTCATCTGGCCCACGCTGCCCCCGAGCGCCGCCTTCGTCTTCACGGGCGCGGATCCCGACGGTCAGGCGACCCGGTTCCCCGTGAAGTACAAGTACAAGGTGTTCGCGAGCAGCGGCACGGAGATCGACTTCCACGCCATCCTGCTCGACACGGACTTGCTGCGTCGACGGTACGCCCCGGGCTTCGCGGGTTGGGACTCGGTGTCCGGCGACACCTGCCGCGTCGCGATCCGCAGCATGGTCCCGGGGACGGAGTACCTGTTCGCCGTGACCGCCATCGACGAGGCCGGAGCGTATTCGCCCGTGTTCACGCTGGGCACGAGCTTGTTCCGCTTCGCCTGCGGCTACGCCGGCGCGGTGGGCCCGAAAATCTCGATCTGGGACGAGTACTTCAGCTATCGATATATGAGTGGCGGATACAATCCCGATCCCACGACCGCGATCGAGATCGAGGTACCCTCCGGCCGGCCCATCGACTTCCGCTGGTCGGCCGAGCCGCTGCCCGGGTCCACGGTCAAGGGCTATCGCTGGGCGCTCGACATCGCTTCTCTCGTGGACGAGACGCCGCGCGCCGACGAAAGCGCGGATTGGCAGCACTGGAGCCGCGCCGGGCTGGGGACGACCTCGGCCGCTGTGGGGCCGTTCGCCGGAACCGGGTACGACTCCCTCGAGCAGCACACGCTCTACGTCGAGGCGGAGGACACGAACCTGCTGAAGAGCCTGGCCATGGTCCGCTTCCGCGTGACGCGGCCCGCGTTCGCGAAGGACCTCCTGTTCGTGAACGACACCCGGTTCCCGCCCGACCACTCGACGCTCCTGCACCCGGACAGCATGATCGCGCCCACGGGGAACTGGCCCGGCGCCGCCGAGCTGGATACCTTCCTCTACGCTCGGGGCGGCGTGCGCTGGCGCTCCACGGTGCCGTCGACCGTGAAGAGCACGCCCGGGATCTTCAGCGGGTATTCCTTCGATACGATCGGCAGCCGCCGATACGGCGGGCAGGGCGGCCTCCCTCTGTTCGTGCTGGGCAACTACCGGCACATCGTCTGGATGTGCGATCCGGCGACCCAGTTCAACGACGGCCCCGGCTACGTGCAGTGGCCGATGCCCGTCCTGCGCTACTGGTCGATGGGCACGTCGAATCCGCTCGCCGTGTACAGCCACATGGGGGGCCGCCTGTGGCTGCTGGGCGGCGGGATCGCGTACAACACGCTCAAGAAGTACAACGATCCCTCGAACGACCCGGGGGGCGACGAGTTCACGTACTCGGCGGCTGCGGGCGAGCTCGTTGCGGGACGGCTGATGTGGGATCTGCCGCACTGGCGCTCGGAGATCCGGGTGAAGAAGCCCGCGGGCGCGGGAATCAACAATCAGCTCAAGGCGAGCTGGCCGGGAGCTCCGAACTACAGCCTGCTGCCGCGGGGCCTCGATCCGCACACCGATCCCCTGCCGCCGATGCGAGGCCCGAATCAGTTCTACGCGACCACGTACTGGGGAGAGGTGCTCACCCGGACCAACGACATCGACGAGGACTTCAGCGATCGTCCCGACACCGTGGTCACCCGCTCCGCGCTGGACACGCTCTACTGGGCCACCGGCGGGGACGTGACCTATCACTGTCCCGTCATGACGTACTATCACGGGACCGAGACCGGGTCGGTGGTCTTCTGCGGGTTCCCGCTCTGGTATTTCCAGCGCGCCCAGGCCATGCAGCTCGGGGACTTCGTGCTGCAGAAGATCTGGGGGCTCGCGCGCGAGCCGTTGCCGCGCTGACGGCGCGAGCGGCGAGCCGCGCCGAGCCCCCTGCCGATCTCGCGCGCCGCGCCGCGCGGCGCTCTGCCGCGCCGATCCGAGCGAACCGCTCCGGCCCGTTCAGCAGATCCGCGGCAGCTGCTCCCCGCTCAGCATGTCCACGACGCGAACGCCGCCGATGCGGCTCGCGAGCATGACGCGTCCGGGGTGATCCGCCACCACCTCGCCCACGGTCGCCGCCTCGCGCCCCAGCGGATGCGCGCGCATCGCGGCCAGCGCGGACTCACGCGCCTCCGGCGCGACGATCGCCAGGCACTTGCCTTCGTTCGCGACGTAGAGCGGGTCCAGGCCGAGGATCTCGCAGGCGCCGCGGACCTCCTCGGCCACGGGGATCGCCTCCTCGACGAGCCGGATCCCGTGTCCCGAGGCGTGCGCGATCTCGTTCAAGGCGCTCGCCACGCCGCCGCGGGTGGGGTCGCGCAGCACGTGCACGCGATCGCCGGCGGCCCCGAGCAGCGCGTCCACCAGCCCGTGCAGGGCGGCCGAATCGCTCGCCAGCGTCGTCCCGAACGAGAGCCCTTCGCGCACGGAGAGGATCGCGATCCCGTGTTCGGCGATGCGCCCGCTGAGCAGCACGGCGTCGCCCGGCCGCGCGCGCCCCGGCGCGATGTGGATGCCCCCGGGCACGAGGCCGACCCCGGCCGTGTTGATGAACACGCCGTCGCCCTTGCCCCGGTCCACGACCTTCGTGTCGCCGGTGACCACGCTCACGCCGGCCTCGCGCGCCGCCCCCGCCATCGAGCGGACGATCCGCCACAGATCGTCCATGGGCAGGCCCTCCTCGAGCACGAAGCCCGCGGTCAGCGCGAAGGGCTGCGCTCCGCACATCGCGAGGTCGTTCACCGTGCCGTGCACGGCCAGCGAGCCGATGTCGCCGCCCGGGAAGAAGAGCGGGCTCACCACGAAGGAATCGGTGGTGAGCGCGATCCGGCCCCGCGGCACCTCGAGCACGGCGCCGTCGTGCAACGGCTCGAGCGCCGGATTGCGAAAGGCGGCGAGGAACATCTTCTCGATCAGCGCCTGCGTGAGCCGTCCGCCGCCGCCGTGCGCGAGCGTGATCTGCGGGTATTCGGAGATCGGGATCGGGCACTGGAGCCCGAGCACGTCGGGGCGCCCGGTCTCGCTCACGCGCTCTCCCTCCGGCCGTAGAGGTGGTACGCGGCGCAGGCGCCCTCGGACGAGACCATGGGCGCGCCCAGCGGATGCTCCGGCGTGCAGCGGGTGCCGAAGGCGGGACACTCGGGCGGCTTCTTGAGCCCGCGCAGCACCTCGCCCGCGATGCAGAGCGGCGACTCGGCGGCCACGACCTCGTCACCCGCGAAGCGGCGCGCGGCGTCGAAGCGCGCGAACGCGGGGCGCAGGGCGAGCCCGCTCCGCGGGATCACGCCGATGCCGCGCCAGGCGCGGTCGCAGACCTCGAACACCTCCGTCATCAGAGCCTGCGCGCGCGTGTTGCCCGCGCGGGTCACGACCCGCGCGTACTGGTTCTCGACGCCGGCGCGGCCCTCCTCGAGCGCGCGCGCCGCGAGGTAGAGGCCCTGGAGCAGATCGAGCGGCTCGAAGCCGGTGACCACGATGGGCACGCGGTGGCGCTCCGCGATCGGCTCGTACTCGCGCGTGCCCATGATCGCGCAGACGTGCCCGGCGGCGAGGACGGCCTGCACCCGGTTTCCGGGCGCGCCGAGGATCGCCTCGATCGCGGGGGGAACGAGCACGTGCGCACCCAGCACGCTGAAGTTGCCGATGCCCTGCCGGGCCGCCTGCCACACGGCCATCGCGTTCGCGGGCGCCGTGGTCTCGAAGCCCACCGCGAAGAACACGACCTCGCGGTCCGGGTTCCGGCGGGCGAGATCGAGCGCGTCGAGCGGCGAATACACCATGCGCACGTCGCCGCCGCGGGCCTTCACGCTCAACAGGTCGGTCGAGCTGCCGGGGACGCGCAGCATGTCGCCGAACGAGGTGAAGATCACGCCGGGCCACTGCGCGATCGCGATCGCGCGGTCGATGCGCTCGAGCGGGGTCACGCACACCGGGCAGCCGGGACCGTGCACGAGCGTGAGCGAGTCGGGCAGCATGCGGTCGAGCCCCGAGCGCACGAAGGTGTGCGTCTGACCGCCGCAGATCTCCATCAGCGTCCAGGGCCGCGTGACGGTCCGCTCGAGGAGCCGGACATATCCCCTGACGTCGGCCGCGGCGCGGTATTCGTCGACGAAGCGCATCATCTCACCTGATCCGGATCGAAGACCGCGGGCAGGGTTCTTCGAGGAAGGGACGGAGGTCCGGCGATGACGGCCGCAAGCGGCCTCGAGCGTGATCGAGCCCACTCGGGGCGCGAGTGCTTCGCCGCTTCGCCGGCGAGCCCAGCACGCCCTCCCCCACACACCGCACGAACGATACACGCGATGCCCGAGGATGGGAAACGGCTGCGGTCCCGGTGCCGCCGCGGCTAGGCCCGCTTGCGGCTAGGTCCGCTTCACCACCACCACGGTCAGGTCGTCGCCGAACGCCGGGCCGCGAGCGAAGCGCGTGACGTCCGCCACGACCGCCTCGACCATCTCCCGCGCTCCGAGCCCGCGCGCGCAGAGACCGAGGACCAGATCCCGCAGTCGATCCTCGCCGTACATGTCGTCCTTGTGGGGGCATTCGGTGACGCCGTCCGAGTAGACGACCAGAACGTCGCCCGGCCCGAACGGGCGCCGCTCGTCCTTGTACGTCACCTCGTCGAACATGCCCAGGGGCACGCCGGTGGCGCCCAGCATCTCGCAGCGTCCGTCGCGCACCAGGAACGGCGGGTTGTGCCCGGCATTGCAGAACCACAGCTCGCTCCTCCCGTGCTCGAGGGAGACCAGGAAGAACGTCGCGAAACGTCCGGCTTCGATGGCCTGGTGGAGCGACGCGTGAACCGCGTGCGCGATCTCCGAGGGCGACAGTTCCTCGCGCGCGGCGGCGTGCAGCGACGCGTGCAGATGGGACATGAGCAGCGCCGCCGGCACGCCCTTCCCCGACACGTCCCCCACTCCGACGAGGAGGCGCCCCCCGCCCAGGCGGATCCAGTCGTAGTAGTCGCCGCCGATCTCCTGAGCTGGCCGGTTCACGCCGAAGACATCGAGACCGGGGAAGCGCGGCGGCTCGGTCGGCAGCAGTCGCTGCTGGATCCCGTGCGCGACCTTGAGCTCCCGTTGCCGCTCCCGGGCACGGCCTTCGAGGAAGATGTACCGATAGCTGGCGATCGCCGCATAGGCGAGGGGCGGCAGGAGCAGGCCCGCCGTGGGCGGAACGTCCCATCCCCGCCAGACGAACGCGGCCTGATCGGCGGCCGCGACCAGGATCAGCCCCAGAGCCGCCACGGCCGCCGCCCAGGGCATCGAGAGCCCGACGAAGAGCCAGCCCAGCACCACCGCCAGAACGGCGAGCACGAGCAGCAACAGAGGCGCCGGCGTCCTCGTGACGAATCGACCGCGAAGGAACGAATCCAGCGCGTTGGCGTGGACGAACAACAAAGGCGTGTTCGTCGAGAACGGCGTCGAGCTCACGTCGGTCGCCACCTGGGCGACGGCCGTGGCGCCGACCAGGACGACTCGATTCTCGAACGTCCGCCGCAACCGCATCGAGTCGCCCGCCGCGTACCAGCGCAGCACGTCCACCATCGAGTAGGCATGCGGAAACGCGTCGCGATCTCCGGCGAAATCCACGCTCGTGCAGCCTTCGGCGTCGAGCGGCGCTTCGAGTGCCCCGTGACCGGGCCACTCCAGGCGCAGGGTGCGGCCGGAGGACGCCAGTCTCGGCAGCGGTCCGCCGCCCGTGGCGAGGCCGTACACGCTCAGCGCCAGACACGGATAGAGCCGGCCCTCGTGCCGGACGAGGAGGGGAAGGCGCCGCACCTCCCCGTCCGGATCCACCTGGAGCACGACGTGGCCCAGGGCCGCGGCCGCTTCGAGCAGGCCCGGCTCGGGGGTGGTCACCTCGGGAGCTTCACGCGCCGGGATGCCGTCCGCGACCAGACCGTGACGGACGAGACGGGCCTCGATCTCGGGACGGGGGCGGGCCGCGGGCTCGCGCGCGCGCAGCCCCGAGACGAACGTGATCGCGTGCACCAGATTCGAGTGCAGGGCCGTGACCTGCGCGAGGAGATCGTCGAACCGGGGATTCGCCGCGTCGTTGCCCAGGAAGAGAAGATCCATGCCGACGACGCGGGCGCGCGCCGAGGCCAGCGCCTCGATGAGCAAGGCGTACTGGTCCCGCGTCAGCGGCCAGCGCTGGTAGTCCTCGACCGTCGCGTCGTCGATCTCCACGATCGCGATGCGATCGGATGCGGGGCGCGGACCGCGGAGCTGGAAACGCAGATCCAGCAGACGCAGGTCCGCGAGGTCGAAGGCCTGCAGGAGCTGCAGCGCGCCGAGCACGGCCCAGCACAGCAGGGCGACGCCGATGCCGCGGCGGATGCCGAGCCGCTGAGTACGGGGCGATGCCGGAGGCATGCGGATCGGACTACCGCTTCCAGTAGAGGACGCTGACGGCGTCGCTCCCTTCCGCGGCCCGCGGTCCCCCCGATCTCCAGGCGGGCGACGCGCGCCGGGCGGTCTTCTTCCCCGCGCCCGGCGGCGCCCTCCGCGAGGACGAATCGGCGGGAACGCTGCGCGCGGCGGCGGCCAGCAACGATTGCACCTCTTCGCGGCTGACGCTCGAAGCCTCGGCGCCGCGCCCGGGATTGGCGGCCGCGCTGTCGGCGGTCCGCATCCCGAGGAGCGCCCCCGCCGCTCTCAAGCCTCCGGCCTGCCGGATTCCCAGGGCGGCTTCGGCGGTGGCCTCGTCCTCCCGTCCCAGCATCATGAGGGCGACCGAGCGGTTCAGGCGGATGCCGGCATCGGAGCTGTCGCTGCGCAGCGCGCTCTCGTAGAACGCCAGGGCCACCTCGGTCTCTCCGCGCAGGAGCTGCAGATTGCCGAGGTTGTTGAGCGCGCGCGCATCACCGCGACCCGGAGCCAGGATCGAGACGAAGACCGACTCCGCGCGGGCGAGGTTCCCGGACATGGCGAGCGTGATTCCGTACTCGCACTGGCTGGCGGGCGCCGGGGGCTCGGATCGGGCGGGCGTGACGAGGACCGCCGCGAGACAGGGCACGAGCGCCACGAGGGAACGGCGACAGACGGCAAGCACAGGCTTCATGGCATCTCCTCTCAGTCCTTCCAATAGAGGTGCTCGCGCAACGGAGGGATCTCTTCTGCGCGTGGAGCGCCGGTGCGGGTACCTGCCGGAGCTTTCGCGGGGGCCCGCGGGCCCGCCGGTGCCGCGCCCTGCGCCGGCGCCGTCCTGGGGCGAGCCTGCAGGGGAATCCTGCGCAGCGCCGCCTTGAGGAGCTGCCGGGCTTCCTCGGCCGTCAGCCGTCCGGATCCGAGGCGGCCCGTGTCCGCGTCGGCCGCGAGACCGAGGAGGGCGCAGGCCTGCGCGTATCCGCCGCTCAGCTCGAGCCCACGCGCCAGGAACGACTCGGCGCCCGCCGTGTCCCCCGATGCGTAGCGGACGACGCCGATGTTGAGCCAGATGCCCGGATCGGAGCGCTCCGAGGACGTGGCCCTCCGCAGCTCGGCGAGAGCGTCGGCGTAGTGTCCTTCGTCCGCGTCGGTGACAGCGAGGTTGTTGTGGAGCCGGGCCGACGCGGAATCGGCCTGCAGCGCCTGGCTCAGCTTCTCGCGGCATTCCACCGTACGTCCCGCGAGCAGGTAAACATGGGCCAGCTCGTTGAGGGCGTCCGGCGTGATTTCGATCCCACGCTGGCTGCCGTAGCGGGCGGCGAGATATTCCTCGCGCCAGCCCGACAGGGTCGTCGCGTCAGCGGCGAGCCGGGCGCGCAGCTCGTCGGTGCTCCAGGCCGGGGGAGCGGGCGCGGGACCCGTCGGCTCGGTGGGCTCGTACCGGCTCTGGGCCTCGATGACGTCGACCAGCGCCACGTGGCCGCGCGCCGCCCAGCTCGCGTACGACTCGGCCCCGATCCTCCACGCCTCGGCGAATCCCCCGGCGAGGGCCGTGGTCTCGAGCGGGATCCACACCTCTTCGTCGCTGACCACCGTGAGGTTCTCCGGGACTCCGAGCGCCAGCCGGTTCCGCTCGTGGAGGCCGGTGTCCATGAGCAGGAAGATGTGGCCGGGGACGTCCACGAATCGCGTCGCGATCCCGACGTTGCCGAGCAGCGAGGCCACGAGCACGGACGTGTCGTCGCAATCGCCGGAGCGGCTCGCCAGCGTCTGGCGCGGGTAGTGGATCGTGTCCACCGCGTGCGGGGTCTCGGACAGGCTCGAATACGGCGCGTTGGGATCGGGCACGTAGGCGACACCGATCACCCGGAGGGCGTCGAGGATGGCGGCGGCGAAGGCGAGGTTGCGGTTGCCCAGCACGCGCCCGCCCTGCGCGGCTGCGCACCGGCTCGCCTCACGCGCGAGCGCCTCGACCACGGGATCCTGCGCGGTGACGAACGCGGCGGCCTGCGCGACGCCGGCGCTCCAGTCGATCGCGCCGGGCCCGTACGCGACGGTGCTCGCGGAGACGCGCTCGGTGCGCGGCAGCCGCTGGCTCTGGTACGTCGCGGACACCCGCACCTGCACCGGGCGATCGCCGTTCTCGCCCAGCACGCGCGGCGGGAACACGGCCGTGAGCGGAACCTCCTGGACCACGCGCGGCCGCAGCAGGATCTCCTGCTGGGACGGCGTGTCCATCAGTCCCGGCACGAGCACGCTCAATCGCGCGCTGAGCGGGCGGTCCTGGAGGTTGCGCACGCGGAGGGTCCCGATCGGCTCCCGCGCGTAGGTCTTGTACAGGGAGAGATAGAGGTCGCGCGCCTCGACCTTCTCGATGCGGATCTGCGGCGGATTGAAGTTGAACGCCATCGAGAATCCGAAATGGCTGGTGCCCCCGAGCACGGGATGCTGCTGGTACGCGTAGTCCACGCGAAACATGCCGATGCGGAACCCGGCGCCGGCGGCCCAGATCAAGCTCTCGTCGTCGTGCAGGTCCTTCTCGATCCCCGCACGCAGGGCCACCGGCTCGATCACGCGCACCTCGCCGCCCAGGTGGATGCGGTCATCGACGTCGAGGGCGAGCGCGCTCCCGGGCCTCGGCGCGTACGAAGCCGCCACGCGCAGGTTGCGCGGATAGACCACGCTTGAGGTTCCGTTCGTGTACTCGACTCGCGTATCGAGCAGGTCCTGCGCCACGAGGCCGAAGCGGAGCCGCTGCGTGGGCGTGGCCAGAAGGCCGACGTCGAGACCCGTGCCGCGACCCTGGCGCACCGTCGCGCCATCCAGCTCCGTCCCCCTCAAGAGCAGCTTCCCGGTGATTCCGGCCGACAGCAGCGTGCCGAAGCGCCGCGCGTAGGAGAGATCGAACCGGTTCTCTCCGTAATCGAGCTCGGGATCCGAGAAGCCGGAGTGGTACCAGTCGGCGGCCGCGGTCTGCTGCCAGGAGAGCGGAAGGACGAAGGACGCGTAGTTGTCGTTGATGCCCGAGCCGAACAGGTTGGCGTGCGAGAAGGCCAGCTCCTGATGCCCGATCCCGGTGAGGCCCGCGGGATTCCAGAACAGCGCCGTGCCGTCGTCGGCCAGCGCCGTGAAGGCGCCTCCCATGGCGATGGCGCGCGCGCCCAGGGGCACCTGCTCGCTGGGAGCGGCGAGCGCCGCGGAGGCGATCCCGAGCGCCACGACGATCGAGAGCGCCGCGGCCACGAGCGCGCGCCGGCACCGCGCGCCCGCCCGCATCCGCTCCTTCGCCCGAACCACGACTGTCGGAGAAGCGAGACGCAACGGCCTGTTCATCGGTGATCTCGACGCACCCCGTGGAAGGCGCAGACCCCGCAGGAAACGGCACCGGATGCGGCACGCCCTACGTGGGAACCGGGAGACGAACGCCCACCCTCGTAGGGCCGGAAATCGTGAGCTCGAGAATCCTCGCGAACTATGGGCTCGAAGTCAACGGGGATGATGCGGACCGGCGGGTCGGCGAACTACTCGGGAGGCGTCCGCTCGGCGCGATCCTCCGGGCCGGAGGAGGTCCCGTCCTCCCCGCCCGTCTCGCCTGCGAGCGCCTCCAGCTCGCCCATGCGGCGCAGGATCTCGAAGGTCTCCTCGGCTTCCTGCTCGCTGATCCTGCTGATCGCGAAGCCGACGTGCACGATCACGTAGTCGCCCGGCTTCACCTCGGGCAGCCAGTCGAGGCAGACCTCCTTGGTGATCCCGCCGAAGCTGACGGTGCCCATGGTCATGCTGCCGGCCTGCGGCCTCACCTCGAGCACCTTGCCCGGCACACCGAGACACATGCTCAGCTTCCTCCGTCGGCCTCGATCCGCGCCGCGGCCACCACGGCCTGTCCCAGGCTCACGCATCCGTCGTTGGGAGGCACGGCCCGGTGGAGCAGAACCTCGTGTCCCTCCCGCTCGAGCGCGCCGGCGAGACGCTCGGTGAGGATGCGATTCTGGAAGCATCCGCCGGAGAGCGCCACGCGCGCCTCCCCGGCCTCGCGCGCGACCCGCACGGCCCCGCGCACGAGGGCGTTGTGGAACCGGGCGGCGATCGCGCCCCGCGTCTCGCCGCGGTCCAAGTCCTCGAGCACGGCGGACACGAGCGGCGCCCAGTCCAGGATCGCGCCCCCGGCATCGGCCCCGCCCGGACGCGGACCAATCGAATAGTCTACAGGATACGCGCCCCGCTCGGCGGCATCGGCCGCCCACTCCAGCGCCATCGCCGCCTCGCCTTCGAACGTGACCACGGGCGGGAGCCCGAGCAGCGCGGCGATTCCATCGAAGAGCCTGCCGGCGCTGCTCGTGAGCGGGCAGTTCATCCGGCGCTCGAGCATCCTCAGCAGCAGATCGATCTCACGGTCGGTGAACAGCGGACCGATCCGCCGCCGCGCCGGCTCGGGCAGCGCGCCGCCGTGGAGCGCCCAGAGCAGTCCCAGCGCCGTTCGGCGCGGCTCGCGAATCGCGGCCTCGCCGCCCGGCAGAGGGAACTGCCTCCAGTGCGCGACCCGCTCGTATCCCGCGGCGTCGCCGAGAAGGAATTCGCCGCCCCACACCGTTCCGTCGGTGCCGTACCCGGTGCCGTCCCAGGTGACGCCGAGCGCCCGCCCCTCGATCCCGTTCTCCGCGAGGCACGCGGCGAGATGGGCGTGATGGTGCTGCACCGCGACCAGACGCGTCCGGCCGTCGTCCGCCGCGCGGCCGAGCGCCCAGCGGGTGGAGAGGTAGTCCGGATGCAGGTCGTGCGCGATGGCCTCCGGGGCGGCCTCGTAGAGCCGGAGGAAATCGGCGATCACGCGCTCGAAGGCGCTCAGGGCCTCCTCGGTCTCGAGGTCGCCGATGTGCTGCGAGAGGAACACCTGCCGACCCAGGCTCAGGGCCACCGTGTTCTTCAGGTGCGCGCCGACCGCGAGGATCGTGGGCATCTCGCGCCGCAGGGTCACGGGCAGCGGCGCCCAGCCGCGCGCGCGCCTCAGCAACCGCAGCTCGTCGCGCACGATCCAGGCCACGCTGTCGTCGACGTGCCGCTCGATCGGCCGGTCGTGCACGAGGAAGAGATCGGCGATCCCGCCCAGCCGCCGCAGGGCCGCGTACTCGTTCGTGCAGATCGGCTCGTCGGTGAGGTTGCCGCTCGTGGCCACGACCGGGAAGCCGCAGGCGCGCAGGAGCAGGTGATGGAGCGGCGTGGCCGGGAGCATCACGCCGAGGTTGGGATTGCCCGGCGCCACCTCGGCCGCGACCACCGGCGCGCCACGCACGTTCGCGGACCATGCGGGATGGCGGCGGGGCAGCAGCAGGATCGGCGCCTCGACCGACTCGAGCCAGCGCGCGGCGAGATCGCTCACCTCGCACAGTTCGCGGGCCTGCTCGAGATCGCGCGCCATGATTGCGAGCGGCTTGCCCACGCGCGGCTTGCGCTCGCGCAGCCGCCCGACCGCGCTCGCGTCCCGCGCATCGCACAGGAGATGGAAGCCGCCGAGGCCCTTGACCGCCACGATACGCCCCTCGCCCAGCGCCGCCGCCGCGAGGAGCAGAGCCTCGTCGCCGATCGCGATCCCCTCGCCCTCCGCGTCCCAAAGCGCGAGCCGCGGTCCGCAGGCGGGGCAGGCGATCGGCTGGGCGTGGAAGCGCCGGTCGCGCGGATCCTCGTACTCGGCCCGGCACTCGTTGCAGAGCACGAAGCCGAGCATGGTCGTGTTGGGCCGGTCGTAGGGCAGGGCGCGCAGGATCGTGAACCGCGGGCCGCAGTTCGTGCAGTTCGTGAACGGATAGCGGTGGCGCCGCTCGGCTGGATCCAGGGTCTCGGCCAGACACTGGGGACAGGTCGCCAGATCGGGGAGCACGAGCGCGCTCTTCGCTCCGGCCTCGTCGCTGTGGCGGATCTCGAACGAGCGATATCCGGCGGGCGGAAGCCAGACCGACTCGACGCTCTGCACGATCGAGCGCGGGGGGCGCTCGGCGACGACGCGCTCGCGAAAGCGGTCGAGACTCGGGCGCGCGCCCTCGACCTCGATGAACACGCCGCGGGCGTCGTTCAGGACCCAGCCGGGCAGGTCCAGCTCCTCGGCGAGGCGGAACACGAAGGGCCGGAAGCCCACGCCCTGCACGGCTCCGCGCAGCTCGAGCCGCAACCTGAGCGCCGGGCCGGAACGCTCGTCCGGCATGGGTCCCCGCCTCCTCTCCGGGATGGCCGCCCCCGCGAGGGGCGGGCATCCCGTGACAGTAGACCACAGCCGGGCACCCGGGCGCGAAGGGTCGCGGACCCCGGCCGCGCGCGGCGGATGCGGCCACGAGACGGAGTTCGGGCGATGGCGGCCAGTCACTTGTGGGGGGCCCGAGCGAGCGCTAGTGTCCCGAGTTCGAATCCACAGACGGACGATCGGCCGCCGGCCTCGCCGGGACGGCAGGAGCGAACTCAGGAGTAGCCCGCGCCGCGCGCGGGACGGCTCCCATCACCACAGGAAGGCCCCATGAGAATCGGCATCTTCACCGGAGGGGGCGACGTTCCCGGGCTCAACTCCAGCATCAAGGCGTCCGTGCACCGCGCCAACGAGGAGGGGCACGAGGTCCTCGGCCTGCGCCGGGGCTGGGCCGGCCTGCTCTACCTGAATCCCGCCGACCCGCGGACGCACGACGAGCTGGTGATCCCGCTCAACCACGCGAACACGCGGACCATCGATCGCAGCGGCGGCACCTTCCTCCACACCTCGCGCACGAACCCGGGACATGTGCAGCCCAAGAGCCTGCCCGACTTCCTGCGCGGCGACTACAAGGATCCCGGCCCGGAGGGCACGTTCGACTGCACGCCGCACGTGCTGCGCGTGATCGAGCACCTCGGGCTCGACGGGCTGATCGCGATCGGCGGCGACGACACGCTGTCCTACGCCGTGCGGCTCCATCGCGAGGGCGTGCCCGTCGTCTGCATCCCGAAGACCATGGACAACGATGTCCACGGCACGGACTACTGCATCGGCTTCTCGACCGCCGTCTCCCGCAGCGTCGAGTTCATCACCGCGCTGCGCACCGCGGCGGGCTCCCACGAGCGCATCGCCATCGTCGAGCTGTTCGGCCGCTACTCGGGAGAGACCTCGCTCATCTCGGCCTACCTCGCGGGCGTGGATCGCGCCGTGATCTCCGAGGTGGACTTCGACGTGGACCGGCTGGTGCATTTCCTGGTCGACGATCGCAGACAGAATCCGAGCGGCTATGCCATCGCGACCATCTCCGAGGGCGCCAAGCCGATCGGCGGCCAGATGCACCTGAGCGGCGAGGCGGATGCCTACGGCCACAAGAAGCTGGGCGGCGTGGGCCTCTTCCTCTCGGGCGAGATCGAGAAGCGCACCGGCATCAACACGCTCTACCAGCAGGTCGCCTATCTCATGCGCAGCGGCGAGCCGGACGCGCTCGACCGCATGGTGGCCACGAGCTACGGCTATCTGGCGACGGACCTGCTGCTGAAGAAGCAGAGCGGGCGCATGGTGGCGCTGCGGGACGGCAAGTACACGACCGTCTCCGCCAACGTGATCTCCGAGGGTCGCAAGCGCGTGGACGTGGACGAGCTGTACGACAAGGAGAACTACCGGCCGAAGGTGGCCCACCTGCTCGGCAAGCCCATGTTCCTGTACTGAGAGGCCGCTGGACGGGCCTCCTTGTTCGTCATGACTGTCAGCGGCCTGCTCGAGGTTCTCGGCCTCGTCTACGGAGGCTCGGAGGTCGCGCTCGCGTTCGTGCGCCACTCGCGGAGCGGGTCGGCGCGGAGCACCGACCGCGGCACGCTCGGGATCCTGTGGGTCGTGATCGTGCTGGCGATCGCGGGCGGCATCCTCGTCGCGGGCCGGCGGCTCGCTCCGCTGCCCGGCTCGCTCCGCGCCTGGTCGCTCGCGGGCATCGTGCTGCTCGTCGGCGGCCTCGCACTCCGCTGGACGGCGATCCTGACCCTGCGCCGGGCGTTCACCGTGGACGTGGCGATCGCCGGCGACCAGCGCATCGTGGACCGGGGGGTCTACCGATTCCTGCGGCACCCCGCCTACACGGGGAACCTCCTCGCGTTCGCCGGCCTCGCGCTGGCCTTCGGCGACGCCCTCGGCTGGGCGGTCATGGTCCTGCCCATCGCGGTGGCGTTCGCCTACCGGATCCGGATCGAGGAGCGGGCGCTGTTTTCCGCCTTCGGGGAGGACTACGCGCGATATGCCTGCCGCACGCGGCGGCTGATTCCCTTCGTCTACTGAACATCCCGGGCCGTCGCGCCGCATCGGAGGCTGCGTGGCCTCTCCTTCCGTCACCGCGCTCTTCCTCGATCTCGGCGGCGTGCTGCTCACGAACGGCTGGGATCGCGCCGCCCGCCGCCGGGCGGCGGCGCGCTTCGCGCTCGATCTCGAGGAGTTCGAGGAGCGCCATCATCTGACCTTCACCACGCTCGAGCTGGGCAAGCTCCGTCTCGACGAGTACCTGGACCGCGTGGTCTTCCACCAGCCGCGCTCCTTCGGCCGCGAGGAGTTCCGGCGCTTCATGTTCGATCAGTCGCGCGCCGATCCCGCGATGCTCGCCCTCGTCGGCGCTCTCCGCTCGCGATACGACCTGAAGACGGCCGTGGTGAGCAACGAGGGCCGCGAGCTGGCCGAGTACCGCATCCGCGCCTTCGAGCTCACGAAGCTCGTGGACTTCTTCGTGGTCTCGAGCTTCGTCGGCGCGCGCAAGCCCGACGCGGACATCTTCCGCTTCGCCCTCGACGTCGCGCAGGTGGAGCCGGCGCGGGTCGCGTATCTCGAAGACCGGCCGATGTTCGTGGACGTGGCCCGCGGCCTCGGGCTCCAAGCGATCCGGCACACGGACATCGACTCCACCCGCGCCGCCCTCGCCGCTCGGGGACTCGTCACGGACTCCTGACCGGAGGACGGGGCGACCCTGCGCCCCATTTTCGCGCGGCGGCCCGAGCCGTTAGAGTACCGATCGTGATCCGGCCGCATTTCGAGCACCCGCGCACTCGATCCGGTTTCGCGTGCCGCCTGGTTCTGTTCGTCGCGCTCGGGGCCGTTCTCCTCGCGTCGCCGGCCCTCGCGCTCGAGCGCGGCGTCGTGGCCGCGCCCGAATCCCTCGCTTCCGAGGTCGGCGCCTCGATCCTGCGGCAGGGCGGGAACGCGACCGATGCCGCCGTGGCCGTGCAGTTCGCGCTCGCGGTCACCTTCCCGAGCGCCGGCAATCTCGGCGGCGGCGGCTTCATGGTCGTTCACCTCGGGAGCCGCGAGTTCACGGTTGACTATCGCGAGACCGCTCCCGGCGCGGCCACCCGCGACATGTACCTGGACTCCACGGGCGCCGTGGTCCCCGGCCTGAGCCTCGACACGCACCGCGCCGCCGGGGTGCCCGGCACGGTCGCGGGCATGTGGCTCGCGCACGCGAGATTCGGCCGGCTGCCGTGGAGGCGCCTGATCGAGCCGGCGATCCGGCTCGCCCAGGACGGCTTCCGCATCCAGCCGTGGATGGCCGCGAGCTTCGCGCGTGAGAAGCGGAACAACTTCCACGACTACTACCACGGCTCCGCCGGCGACCTCCTCGTGCAGCCCGAGCTGGCCGCCACCCTGCGCCGCATCGCGGCCGACGGACCGGACGGCTTCTACAAAGGCGAGACGGCGCGGCTGATCGTGGCCGAGATGAAGCGGGGAGGCGGGCTCGTCACGGCGGACGACCTCGCCGGCTATCACGCGGTGCTGCGGAATCCGCTGGTCGGCAGCTACCGCGGATACCGCGTGGTCTCGATGGGGCCGCCCTCGTCGGGAGGCGTGGGGCTGATCCAGCTCCTCAACATGATGGAGCGGGAGGATCCCTCCCGTCTCGGCCACGACAGCCCCGAATACGTGCGGCTCGTCGCCGAGATGGAGAGCCGGGTCTTCGCCGATCGCGCCGAGTACCTGGGCGATCCGGATTCCGTGCAGATCCCGCTGGACAGCCTGATCTCCAAGAAGTACGCGGCCATCCGCGTGCTCGAGATCCCGCCCGATGCCCGCACGCCGCCGTCGGAGATCCGCGCGGGCAGCTACCCCGTCGAGCGCGAGCTGACCACGCACTTCTCCATCGTCGACCGCTGGGGAAACGCGGTCGCGAACACCACGACCTTGAACGACAGCTACGGCTCCGGGATCGTGGTCCGGGGCGCGGGCTTCCTGCTCAACAACGAGATGGACGACTTCTCGGCCAAGCCCGGCGTGCCCAACCTCTACGGCGTGACCGGAGGCGCGGCCAACGCCATCGCGCCCCGCAAGCGCATGCTCTCCTCGATGGCGCCCACGCTCGTCCTGCGGCCGGGGGGCGTGTGGCTCGTGCTGGGCTCGCCGGGCGGATCCACGATCTTCACCACAGTCTTCCAGGTGCTCGTGAACCGCATCGACTTCGGCATGGCGCTCGACTGGGCGGTGGCCGCGCCGCGCTTCCACCACCAGTGGCCGCCCACGGAGCCGCCGGCCGACTGGCTCTACGTCGAGCGCGATCGCGGGCTGGACCCGGGGACGATCTCCGCGCTCGAAGCGCTCGGCTACGTGATCCACCCCCGCGAGGCCCTCGGCATCGTGCAGGCGATCGAAGCCGTGGGCGGCAAGGCGTGGGGCGCGAGCGACCCGCGCGGCGTGGGGCACGTGGCGTTCGAGTAGGTCGAAGGCCGCCCTCAGCGGACGATCGGCGTCACCGACCTCCGCCCGTCCGCATGCTCAGCGCGGGTTCGCGGCGCCCGTGCTCCCCGTCGCCGCGGAGCGGTCGTGGGGTCCGCCCCCGCCCTCGCGATCGAGCCACATGTCGTCCCAGGACGACGGGTCGTCGAGCGACTCGAGATGGGTGTCCACGGTCACGTTGGGCACCGTCGCGCGGATGTCCGCCTCGATGCGCTCGAGCAGCTCGTGACCCTGATGCACGGACCACTGGCCGGGCACGAGCACGTGCAGCGACACGAAGCGGCGCGCCCCCGCCTGACGCGTGCGCAGCGCGTGATAGACCACACCCTCGGCGAGGCGCGGCTGCAGGGCGCGCTTGAGCGCGTCCAGCTCCCCAGGGCTGAGCGAGGTGTCCATCAGCCCGAGCACCGAGCGGCGCACGATGCGGGACCCCGCCCACACGATGTTCGCGGCCACGAGCAGGGCCACGATGGGATCGAGACTCCCCCAGCCGGTGAGCGCGACAGCCCCCACGCCGATCACCACGCCCACCGAGGTCCAGACGTCGGTGAGCAGGTGGTGGGCGTTGGCCTCGAGCGTGATCGAGTCGTAGCGCTTGCCGACTCGGATCAGCACCAGCGCCACGCCGAGATTGATGAACGAGGCGCCCACGGAGATGGCGAGCCCCAGACCGATCTGCTCGAGACCGCGCGGATGGAGCAGGCGTCCCACGGCGGCGTAGCCGATGCTGAGGGCCGCGATCAGGATCAGGCTGCCCTCGACCCCGCTCGAGAAGTACTCCGCCTTGTCGTGCCCGTACGGATGCTCCTCGTCGGGAGGACGGGCCGCGACGCTCAACATCGAGAGCGCCATGAGCGCGCCGACCAGGTTCACGAACGACTCCAGCGCGTCCGAGAGCAGCCCCACCGAGCCCGTCATCAGGTAGGCGGCGGTCTTGAGGCCGATGGTCGCCAGCGCCGCGGCGATCGAGAGCCAGGCGAAGCGGGTGAGCGACGAGCGCTCGCGGAAGGGCAGGGTCATTCGGGACGCTCCCAACGAGTCCAACGGAACGGGCATCCTAGAGCTTCCAGTGGCCGGACGAAACCGGGCACCGCTGAAGCTGGACGGGACGGGCCCGGGCGACCTACGGCACCCGGAGCGATTCGAGGACCGGCACCGCGCCCGGTTCGGGCCGATCCAGCCATTCGGCCCCTCGCCCGCGTGACAGATAGCGGCCGAACTCGGGGGGAGCGGGCGGGCGCTCCGCCGCCGGATAGCGGCCGGTCCAGCTCCGCGCGGGATCGAACAGTCCGATGAGATCGTTCAGCAGCGCCGTCGCGACCGGAAGCTGGCCGCTGCCCCTGCCCACCTGCACGAGCTCGCCCGTCTCCTCGCCCACCAGCACGATCACGTTGCCGTCGCCGCGCACGGCGCCGACGTGGCTGTCCGCCGGCACGGCCGCGGGCAGCACGCCCGCGACGTGCGGCTCCGCTCCGTTCCTCACCAGCAGTCCGACGAGCTTGATCCGCAGACCGAGCGCGGGCGCGCGGCGCACCAGCCCGGGATCGAGATCCGTGATTCCACGCGCGGCGAGCTGGTCGATGCCGTAGCGCACCCCGAGCGCGGCGGCCGCGAGGATCAGCAGCTTCTGAGCCGTGTCCCAGCCGCTCAGGTCGAGCCTGGGCTCCTGCTCGGTCAGTCCCATCGCCTCCGCCCGCGCGACCCCCGCCTCGAGCGGGTCTCCGGCCTCCATCCGCTCGAGCACCACGTTGCAGGTGCTCGAGAGCACGGACTCGAGCCGCCGGAACGGCGCCCGCACGAGCTGCCCCTCGACCGCGTAGAGCAGCGGCCACCCCCCGGCGATCGCGTTGTGATACGCGAAGCGCACGCCGTGGGCCGCGGCCAGCCGCTCGAGCGCCGGACCGTCGCGCTCGACCAGCACCTTGTTCACCGTGACCACGGGCCGGCCGCGGCCCAGCGCCGTCTCGAGCAGCGCGCGCGTGTCTCCGCCCCGCGTGATCTCGAGCACCACGTCGATGTCGTCGCGGGCGACGAGCCGGGCCGGATCCGCGTGCGTCTCGATGCCCGCGAAGGGCGCGGCGCGCAGCTTCAGCGGCTCGATGTCCGCGACGGCGCGGACCTCCAAGCGCAGGCCGTGCTCGCGCGCGATCTCGGGCGCGCGCGCGGACAGCAGCTCGAGGAGGAGCCGCGCCACGCGGCCCGCGCCGAGCACGCCGAGGCGCACGGTGCGCAGGCCGCGCTCGACCGTGACGGGCACGGGGCGCGGCTCGCGCTCGAAGGCCTCCGCGAGGATCGCGCCGAGCTGGCCGGTCTCGAGCAGGAAGGCGTCGTGCCCCTGCGTCGAGCGGATCTCGGCGTACTCGGTCGTCTTGCCGAGGCGGCTCAGGATGGCCGCCCCGAGGTGCACGTCGGCCGCGGGATAGAGATTGTCGGAGCTGATCCCCACGACCAGCGTGCGGCAGCGGACGCGCGCGAGCGCCGTGACCAGGCTGCCCCGGCCCTCGCTCACATCGTGCAGGTCCATGGCGCGGCTGAGCAGGATGTACGACCACGGATCGAAGCGCCGGACCATCTTGCGCCCCTGGTGCCGGAGCCAGGATTCGACGTTGAAGAGCCCGCGCTCGCCGAGCGTGCGGCCCGGCGGCTTCGACCACTCGCGCCCGAAGCGCTCGTCGAGCCCCACGGGCGTGCGGTAGCTCAGCATCCCGATCCCGCGCGAGACCATCTGCCCCCACGCGGCCTGCTCCGGGCTCGCGCCCAGGTCCAGCTCGACCCCGCGCCGCTGGAGCCAGTCGAGGCCGATCTGGTACGCCGTCGTGCGCAGCGGCGCGGCCACGATCGCGACCATGCGGGGCAGCTCGCCGCCCTCGATCGCCCATTCCCAGGCGATCATGCCGCCCAGGCTCGGGCCGATGACGAGCCGGAGCGATTCGATCCCGAGCTGGCGCACGAACAGCCGCTGCGCGCGCATGAGATCGAGCGGCGTGAGCAGCGGGAAACGCTCGAGCCAGGGCCGGCCGTCCGGCGCGGGGAAGCGCGGACCGGTCGAGCCGTAACAGCTCCCGAGCAGGTTGGGACAGACGACGAACCATCGGTTCGTGTCGATCGCGCGGCCCGGGCCGATCAGGCCCTCCCACCAGCCCATCGGCTCCCCGCGGAAGTCGCCGGTCGCGTGGCAGTCGCTGGTGAGGATGTGGACGACGAGGACGGCGTTGTCCCGCGCCGCGTTCAGCTCGCCCCAGCTCTCGTAGCTCACCTGGATGTGATCGAGCTCGGCGCCGTGGACGGTGCGAAAGCCCTCGGGCAGGACGAGATGGCTCACCCGGCCGAGCGACACGGTCGGCGACTCCCACCACAGCTCGCGGTGCTCGTCGAGGGGCTCCATCGGCTCCATCCTGTGATCGCGGGCGTCGTCTGGCAAGCGATGCCCAGAGGCGGGCCCCGAGGCACGCCGGCAAGGGCCGCGGCTTCCAAGGCTGCGCGCCTCGTGTCAACCTCCTCGCGTGGCATCGCGAGCACGAAGCAGGCGAAATCCGGTACTCTTCGGGGTCGCACGATCGTCCCGAACCCCGGCCGCCGAAGGAGACCGCATGGACCCCCGCGAAGCCCCCCACGCCACCCGCGAGAAGCGGATCGCCGCGCTGCGAAGCATCATCGAGGACCTGCACCGGGGCGGAGACGTCGAAGAGGCGCGGCGGCGCTTCGCGCAGGCGGTGGGGGACGTCGAGGCCTCCGAGATCGCCGCGATGGAGGAGCAGATGATCCGCAGCGGCCTGCCGGTGAGCGAGGTGCAGCGGCTCTGCGACGTGCACGTCGGCGCGGTGCGGCAGGCGCTCGACCGGGTCCGGGCCCCGAGCGTGCCGCCCGGGCATCCGGTGGACACCTACCGGGCCGACAACCGCATCCTCGAGGCGCTCGCCGGCGAGCTGGGCGCGATCGCGAGCGACGTGGCGGGCGCGGCCCCGGCCGGCTGGCCCGCACGGGCCATGCAGGTGCTCGATGGCCTGGCCGGGCTCGAGAACCACTACCGGCGGAAGGAGAACCAGCTCTTCCCCCTGCTCGAGCGTCACGGCGTGACCGGGCCACCCCAGGTGATGTGGGGCGTGCATGACGAGATCCGCGCCCGGCTGCGGGAGACGCGCGCGGCGGCGGTGGAGGCGGAGACCGCGGCCTTCGCCCGGCAGGCGAGCGGCCTGGCTCGCGCGGTGATCGAGATGGTGTTCAAGGAGGAGAAGATCCTCTTCCCGCTCGCCTTGCAGACGCTGAGCGAGCCCGAATGGGTGGCCGTGCGCCACGGCGAAGAGGAGGTCGGCTACGCGCTCGCCCGGCCCGCGGCCGAGTGGAGCGGCGGCGATATGGATCCGCTCCGGATCATCTCCGCGTCGCCTCCGCCGGCTGCGCCCGCCGCCGGTCCGGCGGCCGCGCCATCGTTCGCGGCCGCGGCGCTGCTCGATCTCGACACGGGCCGGCTCGCGCTCGACCAGATCAACCTCGTCCTCACCCATCTGCCCGTGGACCTCTCGTTCGTGGACGAGACCGACACCGTGCGCTATTACAGCGCGGGCAAGGAGCGCATCTTCCCCCGCGCGCCCCAGGTCATCGGGCGCAAGGTGCAGAACTGCCATCCGCCGGCGAGCGTGCACGTGGTGAACGACATCCTCGAGTCGTTCCGCGCGGGGCGGCAGGACGTGGCCGAGTTCTGGATTCAGCTCAGGGGCCGCTTCGTCCACATCCGCTATTTCGCGGTGCGTGACGCGGGCGGGAGGTATCGCGGCTGCCTCGAGGTGAGCCAGGACGTGACCGGCATCCGGGCTCTCGAGGGCGAGCGGCGGCTGCTGGCCTGGGAGAACGCGCCCTAGTCAAGCCGGCGGCGGCGGCTTCATGAATCGTCCGCCCCGGCTGCCCGCGCGTACCCGGGCCGCGGCCGCGCTCCCGGACGTCCACGCAGGCCGAGTTGCGGTAGAGTGGGTTCCGAACGAGCCGGGCACGCGGATGCCCCGGAGCGACCCGGCCGCTGGAGGCCGCATGCGCCGTGCTCCGTGGTGTTCGTCGTTCGCCGTCGTCTCGTTCGTGCTGCCGCTGCTGGTCACCTTCGCGCCTCGCGTCCTCGCGCGCGATGCCGGCTCGGAGGACGCGCGGCGCATGTCCACCGTGCGCCGCGTCCTCGCCCGCGCGCCGCTCATCGACGGCCACAACGATCTCGCCGAGCAGCTGCGCGACCGCGTGAGGAACCATCTCGACAGCCTCGATCTCGCGACCGACACCGGGCGTCTCGAGCCTCCGATGCAGACCGATCTCGCCCGGCTGCGCCGCGGCGGAGTGGGCGGCGCGTTCTTCGCCGCCTACGTGCCCTGCGCGCTCCAGGGCCCGCCCGCGACCACGATGATGTTCGAGCAGATCGACGTCATCAGGCGCATCGCCGAGCGATACCCCAAGGACCTCGCGCTCGCGGCCTCGGCCGCCGACGTGGAACGCGCGCGACGCGAGGGCCGCGTCGCCGTGCTGATCGGCGTGGAGGGCGGGCACGCGATCGGGAACTCGCTCGCGACGCTGCGCCAGGCCTACGCCTGCGGCGCGCGCTATCTCACGCTCACGCACCTGAAGAGCAGCGACTGGGCGGACGCCGCGATCTGGCCCGGCGTCGGCGAGGACTCGCTGAGGCACGGCGGCCTCACGCCGTTCGGACGCGAGGTGATCCGCGAGATGAACCGCCTCGGCATGCTCGTGGACCTCTCGCACACCGCGGAGGCGACCATGCGCGCGGCGATCGAGACCAGCGTGGCGCCCGTGATCTTCTCGCACTCCGGCGCGCGCGCCGTGTGCGATCACGGAAGGAACGTGCCGGACGACGTCCTGCGCGCGCTGGCGCGAAACGGCGGAGTCGTGATGGTGGATTTCGTGCCGGGCTTCACGACCGGCGAGTACCGCGACTGGGAGGGTCCGGCCTGGGCCGAGTGGCGGCGATTGGAGAAGGAGCATCCCGACGATCGCAAGGCCGTGGTCGCGGAGTTCGCGAGCTGGAAGGCGGGGCACCCCGCGCCCCGCGTGACCGTGGCGCAAGTGGCGGACCACGTCGATCACGTGCGGCAGGTGGCCGGCGTCGACCACGTCGGCATCGGCACGGACTACGAGGGCAGCGAGAGCTTCCCCGAGGGGCTCGAGGACACCTCGTGCTATCCGGCGCTGTTCGCGGAGCTCATGCGCCGCGGCTATTCGGCGGACGAGATCGCGAAGATCTCGCGCGGGAACATCCTCCGCGTCATGCGCGGGGCGGAGCGAATCGCGCGCCGCCTCCAGAAGGAGCGCGGCCCATCGGACGCGCGGATCGAGGAGTTGGACGGGACCGCGGCCCGGCCCTGAGTCCACAGACGCGCCGCGGAAGGACCTGCTCTGAGCGCGATGCAGCCGCGGCCCCGCGCCGGAGCCCGGACGCGAGCCGGACCCGCGCCCGGCGCGGGTCCGGCGTTCACCATGATGACGAGGGCGCTGCGCGCCCGCGGGGTCAGGCCCGCGTGGTCGACGGCATGGCTCCGATCTGCTGCAGGAAGGAGAGCATGTCGAAGTAGTGGTTGACCTCCTTCACCTTGTCGCCCTGGAACGTGACGATCATCACGGCGGGCGTCGTCTGGCGCCTGCCCGTCGGTGACAGGGTCCCGGCCGGGCCCGAGAACGGCCCGTTGTGGGTGCCCTGCCACGTGAGCTCCAGAACGACGCGGTTCCCCGACGCGAGCGAATGGGTCACGGATCCGCTGGAGTCCGTCATGGCCTTCTTCCAGTCCTGGAGGGTTCTCACGATCTGATCCGGGCCCTGGATGCGCCGCTGGGTTCCGATCTCGTTGTAAACCGCGTCCGGTGTGAGGAGGTTCTTCAGGTTGTTCCAGTCGCCTCTCGAGTACGAAGTGATGATCTCGCGTGCGTTCTGAGTCAGGTCGGAGCCGCTCATGACTGAGTCCTTTCCGGGGGCCGCGCGGCCGAGCCCTCCCACGCCGTGTGGAACATGGTGAGCATCGTCGGCGGGGCCGCTCGAGCGAATCATCCGGCTGTGCCATCCGCGTCGCTCGTGAGCTCCGCCGGACTCCGACGATAGGCCCCTCCCCGGCGCGCGCTGACAGCGCGTTGTCAGGATCGTCGAAGTTGTATGGCCGGCTCCCACGAGGGTTGAGCTTGCTCGGCGCCCCATCAGTGCAACCGAGCCGAGCCTGTGGCCTCGCGTCGCTCAGTGCCGGATGAGATCCGTCATGTCAGCGAGGAACGCCCCCTGAATCCGGAGCGTTCGAGGATCCACGCGTTCCAGGATGCCGTGGCCGCCGTCCGGGTACACGTGGAGGAGCAGATGAGGGTTGCCCAGGCCACGCAGGCGCCTGACGCTCTCCTCGACCGGAACGTTCTCGTCGCCCGCGCCGTACGCGGCCAGCGCTGGGACTCGCACCTTCCGCCACCAGGGCAGCGGATCGAACCCGGCGATGTGCCCCCAGAACGACGACCGCTGCACGCCCATCGCGATGAGCGGGGCGAGGAGCCGCCCGACGACATGCCAGGTGCCGACGTCCGCGATGTTGTAGGACTCTTCGTAGACCAGCTGCTCGTCGGTGGTCACGCCCGGGCCCGACATGCCCACGACGAAGGAGATCGAGCTGTCGGTGACCGCGGCCAGCGGGGCGATCCAACCACCCTGGCTCATGCCGACCAGGCCCACGCGCGAGCAGCGGAATCGGTCCTGAGTCTCAAGGTATCGGGCGGCCGCAACCGCATCGCCCGCGAGGTCCGCGAAGCTGGCCTGCCGCCAATCGCCCTTCGACTTCTCGGACCCGCGCTTGTCCGGCAGCAGGACGGCGACTCCGTTCTTCTGCAGATGGGCGGCGACGGTCAGGTACCACGGATTGTCCCTGCGGCTGGTTCCCGAGCCGTGGATGATCACCGCCGCGGGGAACGGTCCGTCACCCTCCGGCAGGAACAGCATTCCGGCGAGGGGCAGATCGCCGTTCCGGAATGCGACCTCCGTGTATCGCACGTCCGCCAGGTGCGGCCCGGCAAGGTGCATCCGCGTGCGGTCCTTGAAGACGAAGGGAAGGAACAGGAGCAGGACGAGGACGCCAGCAATGCCTGCCACGACCGCGATTCGTCGGATCACGTGCGCACCTCGTGATTCAAGATGGAGGGGCCGGCTGCCCGGATGGAATGCGAGGCCTCCTACGGAAGAGTCCGGCTGGAGGTTGCTGCGGCCCGGGTCGGGCACGACTCCGCCCCCGAAGCGACGGTCGAGAGGCCAAGTCCGCAGAGAAGCGCCTCCCCCACCGGCTGGTGAAAAAGGCGCTGGCTCACGACAGACGAAGCGTGGGGGTCTGGTATGGGTTTACCAAACCCCCACGGGTTCGAGCACTGCAACAACTGGCTCCTCGGGTAGGATTCGAACCTACAACCCTCCGGTTAACAGCCGGATGCTCTACCGTTGAGCTACCGAGGAACGACCTGTGGCCAAGGACCGGGCATTCCCCGGTCCTCTGCTGGCGAAATGAGGCGATGGAGTCTACTGAGCGCCGCAGGGCCCGGTCAAGGCGGCGGCGCCCAACAGGCCACCGCGCCTCGAGTGTCCGACGGGCGCCGGCGCGTACGCACGCGGCGGAGCG
>DATKKO010000200.1:0-20183 GCA_035542955.1 Terriglobales bacterium | reverse complement strand
CGCCTCCGAGGCTCTCGGTGCGGCTCGCGGAGCCCAGTCCGTTTCTGCGGCAACGTCCACGTTTCCGGACTTCCGCGCGCCGCGCGCGCGCCCCGCCTGGCCCGCGCCGAGCCGCGAGCGCACCGTGCCGCGGGGCCAGCGACGGATGCCCGACGACGCGAAGAGGAGTGGGGCGATGGCCCCGCTCCTCGAGGATCGACGACGAGAGGTCGTCCGCTACTTCCCGCCGCCGATGTACCTCTTCATGGGAGACTCCGGCAGTGGCTGCTTCGTGCCCACGCCCTGGTGATTGATGTAGGGCTCGTACAGCGCGAAGTCGAAGCCGGGGCTCGTCTCCTTGGTGTGGCAGCTCCGGCAGGTCTGCTCGGTCACCTTGCGCGGATGGGCGGCGAAGGCGTCGTGCTGGGTGCCCATCCCGTGACAGTTCTCGCACTGCACGTTCGGGAGGCCCGGGCTCGAGGTCAGGTCCTTGAACCCGCCTGCCTGGTTGTATCCCACGACGTGACAGCGGATGCAGTCCGGGGTCGCGTCCTTGTGGGCGGCCACCAGCGATTGCCAGGCCTGCGCGTGCCCGGTCGTCTTCCACTGGGCCGCCTCGGTCGGATGGCAGCGCGCGCAGACGTCGCTGCCGAGGTAGTGATCGGGCGTGGCCGAGGTCTGCTTCTGCGCCTCCTTGGCCACGCGCTCCTTCTCCAGCTTGCGCAGCTTCTCGTTGAAGTTGTCGGTGAAGCCCTTCACGAGGGAGGCGATGTCCTTCCGATCTGGGATTTCGGGCCCGAGCATGAACGTCTCGTTGTCCCCGGTGGCCATCCGCCGACGTTCGTCGAGAGTGATGATGGTCCGGCCCACGTACTGCCCCTGCTCCCCGCCGTAGCAGGCCACCGTGTTCTTGATCATCCGCCCCTTCTGGAGCAGCGCCACGTTGTGGCCCACGATCACCGCGTCGATCCCGTCCACCGCGGTGACCAGGTCCTCGCTCTCGATCTTGCCGAGCTGCGAGAGCAACACCACGATCGTCGCGCCCCTCTTGCGCAGGTCCGCGATCGTGCTGCGCGCCGTCGCGGCCGGCTCCAGCACCTTCAGCGAGTCCTTCGACGGACCGAGGTCGAGATTGTCGCTGATGAGGCCGAAGACCCCGACTTTCACGGTGCCCACGGTCTTGATCAGCGAAGGAGCGAGGAGCGGACGGCCCACCTTCGATCTCGGCGGCTGGAACACGAGGTTCGCGCACACCATGGGGAGCTGCGTCCGCCGGAGCTGGGCCCTCAGATAGCCGATCCCGAAGCGCAGCTCCTTCTCGCTGCAGCCCACCGCGTCGTAGTTGAGCACCTTCATCACGTCCATCAGGAACCACGACACGTCCTGATGCACGTCGTCTTCGGGGAAGAAGAAGCCGTTGTCCACCAACAGGACCTGACCGTATGCTGCCTTGATGCTGTCGATGAAGCTCGCCCGCCGGGCGAGACCCCCCTTGGGGGTGTGTCAGCCACAGGGATCGGTGTGGCCTTTGACGTCGGTGGTGGAGAGGATGATGAGCTTGTCGGGCTCGAGGATCGCGCGCTTCGGGGCCGTGGCGCCGGCCAGGACCAACCAGGCGATGGTCGAGAGCACGGCGACAGCCAGAATCCTGGCGACGAGCGTCTTCATGCGAGGGAATCTCCGGAGGCTCGAACCTGCGGCGCGGGGCCGCAGCGCAAACCACACAAGGAGTTCCAGTCTACGGGCCACCCCGGAAAGGCGTCAAGAGAGTCGGGCTTCGACTGGCCGGCGCCCGACGGGCACGCTTCCAAGTCCGCGCGCCGCGGGGGGAAACCGGATGGGCACGACGCTTCGATCGTTCGCGCTCGCGATCGCGATCGCGTCGCTCCCGGCCGTCGCCGGGCGGGCGGCGGCCACCGACCGCGAATGGAGCGACTGGCGCTACCTCGTCGGGAGATGGATCGGCGTCGGCGGCGGGCACCCCGGCCAGGCCACCGCGGGCGAGTTCCGTTTCGAGCCGGAACTCGGGGGCCGCATCCTCGTGCGCCGCAGCTTCGCCGAGTACGCGGCCGCGCCGGGTCGCCCCGCGTCCCGGCACGAGGATCTGATCCTGCTGTACCGGGAAACGCCCGGAGGCGAGGCTCGGGCCCTGTACCTCGACAACGAGGGCCACGTCATCCATTACGAGGCGGTCGCCGATACGGCAGCCGGCACGTTCGTGTTCACGAGCGTGCCCAACCCGCGCCTGCCGCGGTACCGCTTCTCGTACCGGGCGCTCACGGCGGATTCCCTCGCCTTCCGCTTCGAGATCGCGCCACCCGGACGACGCGATTCGCTGACCGCGTACGTGAGCGGGACCGCCCGGCGCGCGAGATAGTCGCGCGGCGCCGGATCGGGAAACCCCGACCTACTCCTCGACGCGGTAGCGGGCGAGCAGATCGCGCAGGGGAACGTGCTTGCGCGAGCCCTTGTGCACGACGCGAATATCGAAGGCGTAGCGATCGAGCCCGAAGTGGTCCACCACTCGATCGATCAGGCCCTCGACCGTGGCATCGGCCCGGATCGTGCGGCCCCGGCGCTTCTGTCCGTGAGCGTGCTCGAGTCCCGCCTCGTAGCCTTCCTGGTACGAACCGCGGACGAGCTTCTCGAGTGCCCGCCAATGCGCGCGCCGGATCCGGGCGAGCGCCTGCTTCTGGGTCATGCTCGTTCCTCCCTGAAGGACCTGGCGGCCCACAATCTAGCACCGGCCCGCCCGCGGCGGGAGCCCGAATCGTCGCGGAGGGGGGCGGAGCCGCGGCTTGGCGCGCGCCGAGGCAGCGCGATAGGCTGCGGCCCAGATGGCGCGGAGGCCACCCGTGACGAGCTATGCCACGCTGTCCGAATCGGAATGGAACCAAGTCGACCAGGTCTGGGACCTGCTCGAGCAGGGCGAGGTGGATCGTGCCCGCGGGCTGGTCGACGCGCTCCTGCGCGGCCGACCCGGACATCCCGATCTGCGCATCGTGGACGCGGCCGTGCGCCTCGACGAGGGCGAGCCCGAGCTCGCCCTCGAGTGCCTGCGCGGCGCCGAGCGCTCGGCCGATCCCGCGATCTTCTTCCATCTGCGCGCGCTGGCGCACTTCGAGCTCGTGCAGTTCGACCGCGCGCGCGACGACGCGCTGCGGGCCGTGGCCGTGAACCACGATCTGGCCGAAGCGCACGATCTGCTCGCCCGGATCTACGAGCACCTCGGGGAGGACGAGAAGGCGCGGGAGCACGCGGCGGAGGCCCAGGCCATCGACCCGGCCGCATTCGCTCCGCCGCTCGACGTCCCGGGCGAGGAGTTCGACGCGATCGTCGAGGAGAGCCTGGAAGAGCTGCCGGAGGAGATCCGGCGGAAGCTCGACGACGTGCCCGTGGTCGTCGAGGACCTGCCCAGCCGCACGGTCCTGATCGCCGAGAACCCGCCGCTCGCGCCCGACGTGCTCGGCCTCTTCGTCGGCCGGCACCTGCTCGAGCGGAGCCACCTCGATCTGCCGGGCGCCCCGGGGGCGATCTACCTCTTCCGCAGGAACCTGCTCCGCGCCTGTCTCGACCGCGAGGAGCTCAAGCGCGAGGTGCGCACCACCGTGCGCCACGAGGTGGGGCACCTGCTCGGACTGGACGAGGACGAGCTGGAGGACTGGGGGCTCGGCTAGGCTCGGTCCGGGAATCCCGGACCCGCGACCCGCGACCCGCCTGCGGCGGGGGCCCGGCTGGGGCCCGGCGGGGGGCCCGGTGGGGGGCCCGGCGCGCCGCCGGGATCAGGTTCGCGTCCGAACGTCCCCGTCCTGCTCGGTTCTCGGCGCGCCCAGTCGCAGCATGCGGGCCGCGTCCTCCGGGAGCACGGGATTCGCATAGAACCCGCTCCCCACCTCGAAGCCGGCCACCTGCGCGCTGCGCGGCATCACCTGGATATGCCAGTGGAAATCCTGGGCCAGCGTGGTCCAGAAGCCCTTCCGCTGGTCGCGATTCGGGCCGCTGTAGAGGAACAGGTTGTAGGCCGGCTCCGGCAGCACGTCCTCGAAGCGCGCGAGCGAAGCCCTGAGGAGCCCGGCGAGGTCCTCGATCGCGCCCGGCTCGATGGTCTCGAAGTCGGCCGCGTGCTCGCGCGGCACGATCCAGAACTCGAAGGGGTAGCGGGAGGCGTACGGCGCGAGCGCCACGAAGCGGTCGGTGACCTGGACCACCCGCTCGCCGCGATCCAGCTCCTCGCGCAGGATGTCGCAGAAGACGCAGCGTTCCTTCAGCCGGAAATGCTGGCGCGCGCCCTCGAGCATCTCCTTCAGCGCTTTCGGGATCACCGGCAGTCCGATGATCTGCGAGTGGGCGTGGTCGGGGAGCCAGGCGCCGGCCCGCGCGCCCTGGTTCTTGAACAGGAAGATGGAACGGAAGCGCGCGTCCCGTTTGAGGTCCTTCATGCGCTCCGCCCAGGCCCGGAGCACGAGCGCCACCTGGCCCCGCGGAAGCGCGCTCAGGCTGTGATGGTGCTGCGCCGTCTCGATCACGATCTCGTGCGCGCCCGTGCCCGACGTCGTGTCGTAGATGCCGTCCGCGTGGCGCTCGAGCCCGGCCTCGATCCGGAGCAGCGGACGCGCGTTCGGGACCACGCGCACCTGCCATCCCGGACCGTTCGGGCGCCGGTCGGGTCGCCCCCAGGCCACGATCTCCGGGGGTGTCATCGACTCGTTGCCCTCGCAGAACGGACAGGGATCTCCCGGGGACCGGGCCGGCGGCGGCGAGTCGCCGAACACGACCCAGCGGCCTGTCGTGGGATCGCGGCGCAACACGCTCATGGGGTCCTCCCGGGTTCGGCGCGCGGACCCGCCGGCCCGCCGCGGATCCCGATCCGGCGCCGGAGCCCCGCGCTCGCGCGGGACCCCGGACGCCGCCGACGCCACCTTACCCCGGAAGCGCGACCTTCTGCCACTCGTGCGCGAGCCATTCGAGGAACCAGACGACCTGCAGTGGATCGGGAAGAGCGAATTCCGCGCGTGAGGTGCGCAACCCGATCGCGACGGAGACGCCTCCCCGGCGGCGCACCGCCTCGTGCACGGGCTCGTCCACGGCGTCGTCGCCGAAATAGAAGACCAGCGGACCGGGCAAGCCGCGCAGCCAATCCTCGAGCGCGGCGCCCTTGTCATGGTCCACCGTGGGCGCGACCTCGAACACCTTGCGCCCGGGCGTCACGCGGGTGGCGCCCGCCCACGTCCGGAGCATCCGCCGGAGTCCGCGGACGAACTCGCCCTCACGGCGGGGGGCCAGCGCGCGGTAATGCACGGCGAGGCTCGGCCCCTTCGTCTCGACCCATGCGCCCCGAAAGCCGCGGCACCAGCCCTCGAGGCGGGGCGCGAGATCGGGCGGCAGGCCGCGGCCCGGAGGAACATGGTTCTCCCGGCGCCCCGCCAGGTCGCGGGTCTCGAGGCCGGCCGCGCCCGCGAGGTGAATCCCGGCCACGCCGAGCCGGGCCTCCAGGTCCGGGAGCGAGCGGCCCGAGAGCACGGCCACCTGCGTGCGGGGCGCGCGCACGAGCGACTCGAGGGCCGCGCGCGCGCGCTCGTCGAGGACGACGGCGGCCGGATGCTCCGCGATCGGCGCGAGCGTGCCGTCGAAATCGCAGGCCACGGCAAGATCGCGCGCGTTCACGAGCCGCCGCACGATCTCGTGGAGCGAAAGCCACAACGGTCTCAGCCGGGTCCGGGGGGCACGCATCCACCCACTCTGACCGACCCCGCGGGCGAACGCGAATCGGAACCGACGACCGCTGACATCCGCCTCACAGGCAGGCCCCGGGGAGGGACGCGCGGGGAGGATGCGCGGCCCGAAGAGCCCGCTCCGTTTCTCGCGGCTGCTGCGCTAGGATGGCGGCCGCCGCGACGACCGCCGACAGGCCAGCGCCGCCAGTAAGGAAGGACATGCATTTCAAGGAGCGGATCCGTGGGGCTCTCGCCCGCGCCGCGATCGCGACCGGCCAGCGAGCCCAAGCGCCCCCGCGCACGACCCGGGACGACCTCGCGCGCTGGGCCCAGGCTCACCTCCGCGACCGGCGCCTGATCGTGGTCTCCAACCGCGAGCCGTACTCGCACGTGCGCTCGGAGGACGGCGTGCGGTGGGTGCGCAACGCCGGCGGGCTCACGGTGGCGCTCGACTCGGTGTCGCGTGCCCTGGGCGGCATCTGGGTCGCGCACGGCAGCGGCGACGCGGATCGCGCCGCGGTCGACGAGCGTGATCACGCGCCCTGCCCGCCCGACCGGCCGATGTACGCGCTGCGCCGGGTCTGGCTCAGCCCCGAGGACCACGATCTCTACTACGGTGGCTTCTCGAACGGCGCGCTGTGGCCGCTGTGCCACATCGTCTACGTGCGGCCGCGCTTCGTCGCCGACGAGTGGGAGCGCTACCGCGACGTGAACCGCCGCTTCGCCGAGGCCGTGCTCGAGGAGGCGGGGTCCCGGCCCGCGTTCGTCTTCCTGCAGGACTACCACCTCGCGCTGGCCGCCTCGTTCATCAAGGAACGCCGCCCCGATCTGCTCGTCGCCCTCTTCTGGCACATCCCGTGGCCGAATCCCGAGGTGTTTCGCATCCTGCCCTGGCGCCGCGAGCTGCTCGAAGGCATGCTCGCCAACGACCTCCTCGGTTTCCACGTCCGCGGGCACGCGATCAACTTCCTCGAGTCCGTCGCGCAGACGCTCGAGGCGCGGGTGGACGACGAGCGCCTTGCGGTCCAGCGCGGCCGCCGGCGCTGCTGGGTTCGCGATTTCCCGATCGGCGTGAACGCCGACGAGTTCGCGCTCCTGGCCGAGGCGCCGGAGACCCGCGCGGCCGGGCGCGAGCTGCGCGCCCGGCTCGCGCTGGAGGAGTGCAAGCTCGGGCTCGGCGTCGACCGCCTCGACTACACGAAAGGCATCCCCGAGCGCCTCGAGGCGCTCGAGCGCATGCTCGAGAAGCACCCCGAATGGCAGGGACGCTTCGGCTTCGTCCAGATCGGCGTGCCCTCGCGCATCGAGCTCCGCGAGTACCGCGCCGTGCGCACGCGCACGCGCGCGCTCGCGGAGCGCATCAACCGGCGCTTCCCGCGCCCCGGAGGCCCCACGGTTCACCTCATCGAGGAGAACCTCGACTTCCGGGCGCTCGTGCCCTGGTACCACACCGCCGACCTGTGCGCGGTCACCGCGCTGCACGACGGCATGAACCTGGTCGCGAAGGAGTACCTCGCCGCCTCCCCCGATCTCGAGGGCGCGCTCGTCCTCTCGCCCTTCACGGGCGCGGCTCGCGAGCTGGAGCGGGCCTGGATCGCCTCGCCCTACGATCGCGAGGGGCTGGCCGACACGTTCCACGCGGCGCTCGTCGAGCCCGAGGCCTCGCGCCGCGAGCGCATGGGGGCCCTGCGCGAGACCGTGCTGCGCCGGAACATCTTCGACTGGGCGATCGACGTCTTCGACACGGCGCTCGGCCTGAACCTGCGGACCCCGGCGGCCGAGGCGGCGCCCCGCGCGCCGCGATCCGGAGTCTCGAACGATCCGCGGGCGGAGCCCTCCGGCCTTCGGCCGGACCTCCGTCCCCACCCTGAACCCGGGGATCGTGAGCAGCCCCGGCCTGGGAGGTGACCATGCGAATCCTGGTGCTGCTGCAGGGGTCCGGTCCGTGGACCGGGCTCCTCGACCGGCTGCGCGAGATGTGGGCCGGGGCGGAGAGCGGCCTGGCCGGCCTGCTGGTCGTGATCGGGGTGATCCTCGTCGGCTGGGCGATCGCGGCGCTGCTCTCGCGCCTGCTGTTGATCGTGCTGCGCACGGCCCGCTTCAACCAGGCCGTGCGCGCCGCGTTCCCCGGCTGGAGCGCGGCCTCGGATCACGAGCCGGCCGGATTCGCCTCGTGGGCGCTCTTCTGGCTGGTCATGATCGTGGCGATCGTGCTGGCGCTGGACACGCTGGGCTGGGGGCTGAGCGCCTCGGTGAGCGAGCGGCTTCGCGACGTGCTGCCGCGCGTCGTCGCCTCGGCCCTGCTGCTCCTCGTCGGCGTGCTGTTCGCGATGCTGCTGGCGGGCGTGGCCCGCCGCTTCTTCGCCGGCGCGGGGATCCGCGGCGCCCGGCTGCGCGGACAGATCGTGGGCGCGGTCTTCACCTTCTTCGCCGTCGTGCTCGCGCTCGAGCAGCTCGGGCTCGCGGCTCAGTTCGTCATGGCGCTCGGGATCACGGCTTTCGGGGCGGTCGCCCTGGCTCTGGGGCTCGCCTTCGGGCTCGGCTGCCGGGAGCTGGCGCGCGATTTCGTCGTCGAGTACCTGCGCTCGCTCGACGAAGACCGTCCTCGGCGACCTTCCTGACGACCGCCGATGGAAGCGTTCGAGCTGACCGCGGTCGTGCACCTCGTCCGGCCGGCGGGGATGGCGGCGCGCAACCTCGACGAGATGCGCTCGAGCCTGGCCCGGGCCCCCGAGCGCGCCCTGTTCTGCCACACCGTCCAATCGCTGCTGCGCGCGCCCGACGATGACGACCCGCCCGCGGACGACCTGAGCGCGTGGGTGAACGGCGTGGTCCAGGACAGCGAGACGGCCGAGCGGATCGCCTACGCCGTGCAGTCGCAGGGCGCGGGACCCGAGCCGCTGCGACAGGCCCTGCTCGAGGTGCTCGACGCTCTGCCGGAGAAGACTCGGATCGCGCGCGATGCGCCCGAGGGCGGCGAGCTCGTCTTCCTCGCCGCCGATTCCGTCCCGGTCCCCACGGGCTGGGAGGCCCATCGGCCGGAGGAGCTCTTCGAGCTGCTCGCCGGAGCCGAGGCGAGCGTGTGGTTCTACCACCTGATCGAGCAGCCCTGGTTCGGGGCGGGCGACCGGCCGCTCACGCGCTGGCTGCGCGAGGCCGGCGCCGGGCGGCTGGCCGACGGGATCGACGAGACCGCGGCCGAGGCTCTCCCTCTTCCCGCGCTGCGGCGGCGCGTGCTCGGCCGCTGGCGCCGCAGCGAGCTCGGCCGGCGGCTGGCGCGGGCGGTGGAGCAGCCGGAGGAGGAGCGGCGCGAGGCGGGCCGCGCGGCGGTGGCCGGGCTCGTGCGCCGCCTGCGGCAGGGAGGCGAGGAGCCGTGACGCTGGTGCAGGTGAGCCGCGAGGGGCCGCCGCTCGTCGACCGCTATCGCGAGATCGCCGGCGAGGGCGCGATGCGCGTGCTCGAGGCTCTGGCGTACCGCCTTCGCGGGCACCGGCTGGTCATGGTGAACTCGACCGACACCGGCGGCGGCGTGGCCGAGATCCTCCATCGCCTCGTGCGCCTGCTCGAGGAGCTGGGCGTGCCGACGACCTGGGAGGTGATGCCCGGCAATCCGCGCTTCTACGGCATCACCAAGACCATCCACAACGCGCTGCACGGCCACGCCGGCGAGCTGAGCGCGGAGGACCGCGAGTGGTTCTCGGAGACGAACCGCCGGGCGGCCGAGGCGCTCGCGCTCGACGGCGATCTGGTGATGATCCACGACCCGCAGCCCGTGATGCTCGCCGGGCTCCGGCGCGCGCCGGGGCAACGATGGTTGTGGCGCTGCCACATCGATCTGTCGAACGCGAGGCCGGAGGTCTGGGACTTCCTCGCGCCGCACGTCGCGCGGTACGACGGGGCCGTGTTCTCGCACCGGTCCTTCGTGCACGACCTGCCCCTGCCGACCTGGCTCGTGCCGCCGTCGATCGATCCCCTCGCCGACAAGAACCGCGAGCTCGACGAGGAGGAGGAGCGCGCGCTGCTCGAGCCGTACGGCCTCCCCGCGGGGCGGCCCTGGGTCACGCAGGTCTCGCGCTTCGACCGGCTCAAGGATCCGCTCGGAGTCGTGGAGGCGTTCCTGCTCGCCCGGCGGCGCGAGACCGCCCATCTCGTGCTCGCGGGAGGCAGCGCCGCGGACGATCCGGAGGGAGCCGAGGTCCTCGCCGAGGTGCGAGCGCGGGTGAACGGCCGTCCCGATGTCTCCGTGCTGGCGCTTCCGCCCGACGCCCACCGGCTCATCAACGCTCTCCAGCGGCGATCGACGGTGGTGCTGCAAAAGTCCATCCACGAAGGATTCGCGCTCACGGTCTCGGAGGCTCTGTGGAAGCGGCGCGCGGTGGTGGCGGGCGCGGTCGGAGGAATCCCGCTCCAGGTGATCCACGATCGGACCGGCGTGCTCGTGCGCTCGATCCAGGGTTGCGCGTACCAGATCGTGCGGCTGCTGCGCGCGCCCCACCTCCGCCGCCGTCTGGGCGGAGCCGGCCGCGAGCACGTGCGGGACAACTTCCTGCACCCCCGCGAGGCGCGCGACTATCTCGCGGTCTTCGCCCGTCTCCTCGATTCGGGGAAGTGACGTCGGGCGATGAGCGCCAAGAGCGAGCACAGCAAGTCGCGTGCCCACCGGGACAGTGCGCATCCGCGGCCGCTCGGGTCCGGTTTCGAATCCACTCGAATCCTTCCGGGCAGGCCGACATCCGAATGTCCAGTTTGGGAGAGCGAGTTCCGAAGACCCTTGGGTGCGGCCCCCGAGACTCCGGACCCTCTCCCAAGTTCTTTCACCCCGTTCGCTGCCGGCGGACGGGGTGAGCTTTTTCCGGGCGAAGATGACGCGCCGTCTCAGAGCTCGCGATAGATTCCGAGCAGCTGCTGCTCGACGGCGGTCGCGTCGTAGCGCCTGACATCCTCGAGGTTCGCGCGGGACATCTCGTCCCGCAGCTCGGGGTGGTCGAGCAGCCGGCCGATCGCCACGCTGAGGCCGGCGACATCCCCGGGCTGGACGTAGAGCGCGTTTCGGTCCTCGCGCACGATGTCGGGGATCCCTCCCACCCCGCAGGTGACGATGGGAGTGCCGCAGGCCATCGCTTCGAGCAGCACCATGGGCACGCCCTCGGAGTGCGAGGGCAGGGCGATCAGCGTGCAGCTCCGCAGCAGGCCGATGGTCTCGGCCCGGCCGAGCCAGCCGGCAATCTCGACCGTGCTCTCCAGCCCGAGCGCGCGCACCCGATCGCGCAGTTCCCGTTCCCCCTTGTAGCCCGCGAACACGGCCCGCAGGCCGGGCCGGCCGCCGCGCAGCCGCGCGATCGCGTCGAGCAGATCCTGCGCGCCCTTCTCGGGAACGAACCAGCCCACGTAGACCACCGTCTCCTCTCGTCTCCGCGGAGCGGGCCCGATCCGGAACTCACCGAGGTCGACCGGATTCGGAACGGGGACGATCCTCTCCGCGAGCGCGAGGCTCCGGTAGCGCCCGGCGACGCTCTCGGTGAGCACGATCACCATCTCGCAGAGCGCGATCGTCGAGCGGATAGCCCGGCGGCGGAGCGCGCCTCCCCTCTCGAAGAAGTCGAGGAAGTGGATGGGATGGACGTGGAGCAGCACGCGCGCGCCCTTCCAGCGCGCGAGACGCGCGTAGGCGGCCTTGCGCCAGAAGCTCGGCCCCGCCGCGCAATGCACGTGCACGATCGACCCGCGCGGCAGCGGCGCGACGAGAAAGCTCGCGAGCTGGCGGAGGGCGAAGCCCAGCTTGGCCGCCGCGCTGCCGTCGATCGTCGAGGGATGGAGCCGCACGACGAGACCGCCGTCGTGCTCTCCGAAGAGTCCGGCCTGCCCGTACACGGCGATCACGCGGGCGGTGCCACCCTTCGCGTCCGGCCGGGGACCGACCATCACGACCAGCCGCTTCACGGGACGCGCGTCCCACGCCGAGCCGATCCCGCTCCGAGGAACGCGACGGCCCACGGCCGGCGAAAGGCGAGACACGCGGTCCGGCCGAAGCGGCGCACGCTCCTCAACGGACCTGACCAGCCCCAGAGACGTCCCGGCCCGCCGCGCCGCCCCGGCCGCGCCGGACGCGCCACCATTCCCGCACGACCAGGCTCAGGAACTTGACGTTGCCGACGAGGTAGCGGGTCCACATGCGCTGGGGCTCCTGGAGGAGACGGAAGAGCCACTCGAGCCCCGCGTTCTGCATCCAGCGCGGCGCGCGGCGGATCCGGCCTGCCCAGATGTCGAAGGTGCCGCCCACCCCCATCGCAAACACCGGGCCCATCCGCGCGAGGTTCTGCGAGACGAAGTTCTCCTTGCGCGGGCTGGAGATGCCGACGAAGAGGAGCCGCGCCCCCGAGCGCCGGATCTCCTCGGCGACCGCGGCGTCGTCGCGGAAGTAGCCATCGTGGAGGCCCGCGATGCAGAGCCGCGGGTAGCGCCGCAGCACGGCGCGCTCGAAGTCCGGGAGCACATCGCGCTTCGCTCCAAGGAAGAAGACGGGGTAGCCCTCGGCCTCGGCCAGCGCGAGCAGGCGCTCCATGAGATCGGGACCGGCGACCCGCTCGGGCAGGGAGACACCCAGCAGACCGCCGGCCCAGACCACCGACTGCCCGTCCGCGTTGACCACGTCGCAGGAGGCGAGGATCTCGCGATAGCCCGCGACCTCCTCCACCATCACGGCGGTCGCCGCGTTCACGAGGGCGTGCTGGGTCGGGCGCCGCTCCTCGATCAGGTCCCGGCAGCGCGCGACTGTCTGTTCCATCGTCAGCCGATCGACGGGCACGCCGAACAACACGGCCTTGCTCATGAGGGGGGTGTCTCCACGGCGGCAGTGTACTCCCGGCCAGAATCGGCAGCCACGCGGAACGATGCCAACTCCCGCACCGCCGCGCGCCCGCGATCACCCCCTCGGAGCCGCGAGCTCACTGGATCACGAGCGTCCCGGAGCACATGTCCATGCCGCACGCGAAGCGCAGCCTGCCCGGCTTCTCGGCGGGCAGCCGGATCTCCACCGGGCGGCCGAGCGGCAGCGGCTGCTTGATCCTGCGATCCTTCAGGACGAAATCCAGCACGCACGTCCTGTCGGTCGTGCGCGTGACCACGAGCACCGTCGGACGACCGGCCTGCAGCCGGATCGTGGCGGGCTCGAATCCCTTCGATGTGACCCGGATCGCGACCTTCTGTGGAGCCGGCGCGGCGTGCGGCGCGGCCCAGGCCAGGCTCAGCGGCATCGAGACCAGGAGAACGGCGAGGCCGACGGACTTCGCGAAGCGGGCCCCGGACCGGACTGCGAACGGAGGATGCATCATCGATTCTCCTTTCCCCGTTTAGGATGCCGAGGGGGGATGGGGCCGCCCGCCGGGTCCCCGCGCGAAGCGCGGGGGATGGCGGAGCGGCGATGGTGCGCGATCCCGCCGGACCGGCGGGGACGGACTTCGGGGCCGCGGCTCATGCCGGCAGTCCCTTCGTCACGCCGCGCGACTTCCACAGCTTGTAGATCGCGGGATAGACCAGCAGTTCCAGCAGGAACGAGGTGACGAGCCCGCCGATCATGGGCGCGGCGATGCGCTTCATCACATCCGCCCCCGCCGATGTGGACCACATGATCGGGAGCAGCCCCATGAAGGCGGCGCTGACGGTCATCATCTTGGGCCGGGCGCGCCTCACCGCGCCGTGGACGATGGCCTCGTCGAGGTCGCGGATCGTTCGGAGCAGGCCCTTCTTCCGGAACTCGTCGTAGGAGAGGTCGAGAAAGAGCAGCATGAAGACGCCGGTCTCGGCATCGAGACCGAGCAGGGCGATCATGCCCACCCAGGCGGCGATCGAGACGTTGTAGTGGAGGAAGTGGAAGAGCCAGATGGCGCCCACCGCCGAGAACGGGACGGCGAGCATCACGATCATCGCCTTGAAGGCGGAGCGCGTGTTCGCGAGCAACAGCACGAAGATCAGGGCCAGCGTGATCGGCACCACGACCTGCAGCCGCTGGCCGACGCGGATCATGTTCTCGTACTGTCCGCTCCACTGGAGGACGTAGCCGGGCGGCAGCCTGAGCCGATCGTGCACCAGCTTCTTCGCGTCCGCCACGTAGCGGCCCACGTCACGCCCGGCCATGTCGACGTAGACGTAGCCGGCCTTGAAGCCGTTCTCGTCGCGGATCATCGACGGCCCGTCGACGAGACGCAGGTCGGCCACCTCGGCAAGCGGCACCTGCGCGCCGGAGGGCGTGTCCACCAGCACGCGCGCGAGCCGGTCCGGGTCGTCGCGCAGCTCGCGCGGGTAGCGCACGTTCACCGGAGAGCGTTCGCGGCCTTCGACCGTGGTGGTCACGTTCTCCCCGCCCACCGCCGCGGACAGGACGTCCTGCAAGCCGCTCACGGTGAGCCCGTACCGCGCCATCAGGTCTCTGCGGGGCTCGATGTCCACGAAGTAGCCGCCCGCCACGCGCTCGGCGAAGACGCTGCGCGTCCCCGGAACCTCGTGGATCAGGCCCTCGATCTGCAATCCGATCCGCTCGATCGTCCCCAGATCGGAGCCGAGGATCTTGATGCCCACGGGCGTGCGCACCCCCGTCGTGAGCATGTCGATCCGGGCGCGGATCGGCATGGTCCAGGCGTTGGTCACGCCGGCGATGCGCAGCGCGCGGTCCATTGCGGCCGTCAGCTCCTCCCACGAGATCCGATCCGGCCAGAGCGGGCGAACGAGCGGCTTCAGGAAACCGGGCATCCACGAGGAGTACCAGCGAGGCTTCGCCCGCCACTCCGAGGGCGGCCTGAGCATCACGGTGGTCTCCATCATCGAGAGCGGCGCCGGGTCGGTCGAGGTCTCGGCGCGCCCGGCCTTGCCGAAGACGCGCTCGACCTCGGGGAACGAGCGCAGCACGCGGTCCTGCGTCTCGAGCAGCGCCTGCGCGTCGGCAACCGAGATCCCGGGCAGCGTGGTCGGCATGTAGAGGATCGTGCCCTCGTTCAGCGGCGGCATGAACTCCTGGCCAAGCGCGAAGTACGCGGGCAGGCTGAGGACCACGATGGCGGCCGCGGCCAGGACCACGGTCTTCGGACGGCGCAGCACCCAGCGGCAGACCGGGTCGTAGACCCGGAAGATCGCGCGGCTGATCGGATGACGCTCCTCCGAGTGGTAGGTCCCGACCAGCGCCTGCGTGGCGATCGTTGCCAAGATGCGCGGCCGGAAGCGGAACGGCTCCATGCGCGCGAACAGCATCCGCATGGCGGGATCGAGCGTGATCGCGAGCAGCGCGGCCAGCGCCATGGCCAGGTTCTTCGAATAGGCGAGCGGCTTGAAGAGGCGGCCCTCCTGGTCGACGAGCGCGAAGATCGGGAGGAACGAGACCGCCACGACGAGCAGCGAGAAGAACACCGACGGGCCGACCTCCTGCAGGGCCTCGAGCCGCACCGCGTGGAAGTCACCCTCGCGTCCGCCCGCCTGCCAGAGGTGGAGCTTGTTGTAGGCGTTCTCCACCTCGACGATCGCGCCGTCCACCAGCACGCCGATCGAGATCGCGACGCCGGCGAGCGACATGATGTTGACGGTCACGCCGAAGTAGTAGAGCGGGATGAAGGCGAGCAGCACGGCGACGGGGATGGTGAGGATCGGCACGATCGCCGAAGGGACGTGCCAGAGGAAGAGCAGGATGACGAGCGAGACGATGATCATCTCGATCGTCAGCTCGTGCTTGAGCGTGTCGATCGCGCGCGTGATCAGGTCGGCGCGGTCGTATGTGGTGACCACGTCCACGCCGCGCGGCAGCGACGGCCGCAGCTCGCGCAGCCTCTCCTGCACCGCGCGGATCACGTTCAGGGCGTTCTCGCCGTTCCGCATGACCACGATGCCACCGACGTGATCCCCGGCGCCGTCGAGATCCGCGATCCCACGCCGCAGCTCGGGGCCCCATTCGACCCGGCCCACGTCGCGCACGCGGACCGGGACACCGCCCGGACCGGCGCGGACCACCGCGTCCGCGAACTCCTCGGGCGTGCGCGAGTAGCCGCGCACGCGCACCATGCGCTCGGGGCCGCTCCACTCGATGAGCCGCGCGCCGGTCTCCTGGTTCGAGCCGCGGACCGCGTCCACCACCGCCGTGATCGGGAGGCCGTAGGCGGCGAGCCGGTCGGGGTCCACCATGACCTGCACCTGCCTCACGTACCCGCCGATCGAGGCCACTTCGGCGACTCCGGGAACCGACTGGAGGGCGTAGCGGAGGGTCCAGTCCTGGTACGAGCGGAGCTCGTCCAGCGAGTGCGTGCCCGAGTGGTCCACGAGCGCGTACTGGAAGACCCAGCCCACCGCGGTCGCGTCGGGTCCCAGCTCGGTGCGGACGCCTTCGGGCAGCCGGGCCACGATCTTCGACAGGTACTCCTGCACCCGCGAGCGCGCCCAGTACGGATCGGTGCCGTCCTGGAAGATCACGTAGACGAACGAGTAGCCGAAATCGGAGTACCCGCGGATCGCCTTGACGCGCGGCGTGCCGAGCAGCGCCGATACGATCGGGTACGTGACCTGGTCCTCGACGATGTCGGGCGAACGGTCCCAGCGCGAGTACACGATCACCTGCGTGTCCGAGAGGTCCGGCAGCGCGTCGAGCCGGATGCGGTGCAGTGTGTACACGGCGAAGACGCACAGCGCGGCCACGCCCAGCAGCACGAGCACGCGGTTGCGCGCGGAGAAGGCGATGATCGCGCGGATCACTTCGGGGCTCCCCTCGCGCTCTCGGCCGCGCGCGCGGCGGCGGCCCGCAGCCGCGACTCCGAGTCGAGCAGGAAGTTCGCGGCGACCGCGACCGTGTCGCCCGCCGAGACGCCTGACAGCAGCTCGGCCTGGCCCTCGCTCCGCGCGCCCACGACGACCACCCGCGGCTCGAAGCGGCCCGCCCCGGCGCGCACGAAGACGATCTCCCGCGGGCCCGTCTCGAGCACCGCGGACTCGGGCACCAGCACGCCGCGCGCCCGCGGGAACGCAAGTTCCACGTTCGCGAACATCCCGGGTTTCAGGGCCAGGCCGCGGTTCGCGAACTCGAAGCGCACGATCAGCGAGCGCGTCGTCGAATCGAGCGCCGGGAAGACCGTGCGGATGCGGCCGCGCAGCACCATGCCCGGCTCGTAGGGCAGGGTGAGGCTGGCTCCCTGGCCCTCGCGGACCCGCGATACGTCGCTCTCGTACACGCGGCCCTCGATCCAGATCCGCGACAGATCGGTCACCGTGAAGAGGACGGTCCCCGGCTCCACGCGCGCGCCGGGCTCCACGTTTCGAGCGGTGAGGAAGCCCGAGATCGGGGCCTCCACCGGGACCAGCTGCTGGACGCGACCATCGCGCTCCAGGCGCGACACGAAATCCGGCGGCAGCCCCAGCGCGAACAATCGCTCGCGCGCCGCGGCCAGCAGGTCGGCACCGCCTCGGCGCACCTCGGGCAGCGTGCTCGACGCGAAGCGGGCCGCTCCGTCGCGCGCGCGCAGAAACTCCTCCTGCGTGGCGACCAGATCCGGCGAGTAGATGCGGGCGAGCACCTGGCCACGGCGAACCGGCACGCCGCTCGAGACCAGCGATGACGCGTCCACCCAGCCGGCGAAGCGCGTCTGGACCTGCCGGACGAGCAGCTCGTCGGGCACGACGTTGCCGACCGTGCGGATCGTGCGCGCGAGCGAGCCCTCCCGGGCCACCGCCGTTCGCACGCCGGTCAGGCGGGCCTCGTCGGGACCCAGCTCGACCGCCGCGTTGCCCTCGACGCCGGCCGCAGCCGGTGCCTCGTCCGAGTAGACGGGCACGTAGTCCATGCCCATCGGGTCCTTCATCGGCACGGGCGAGATGACGGACGGGTCCATCGGGCTCCGGTAGTAGAGAACGCGGCGCGGACCCTGCTTCGGCGCGCCCGGGCCTGCGGCCGCGGCCGCTGCGGCCGCGGCGGCCGATGCGGCCCGGGCCGGCACCAGGTCCATGCCGCAGATCGGGCACTGGCCGGGCTTGTCCGACACGTACGAGGGGTGCATCGGACAGGCGTAGAGCGCCTTCTGCGCCGCGCCGTTCGCCGCGCGCGTACGCGGATGACCGCAGCCGGTCAGGGCAAGGCCGATCACGGGCAGGGCTGTCAGCACGATCGCCGCCAGAGCGAGCCGGCGGAACGGGGGTATGCTCGCGAGCCGTCTCATCGTCCTTCTCCCGCGTTCGCGGGGGATGCGCCGGAGCCGCCGGTCGCAGCCTCCAAGCCGGCCCACGTCGTGTAACGCTCGGCCTCGCGCCGGGCCAGCTCCGCGCGCGCCTCGAACCACATGCGGAAATCCTCGATCACCGTGGAGAAGTCGACGCGCCCCGCGAGGTAACCGGAGCGCGCAGCGTCGAACGCCAGGTTCGTCTGCGGCACGACGCCCTCGGCATAGCGCGGCACCTGCGCGCCCGAGCGCCGCCACTCGGCCTCGAGCCGCGCCGCCTCCGCCCGGGCCGACGCTTCCGCGTCGCGCAGGTCCGCGCGTGCCGCGTCCAGCTCGCGGCTCGCGGCGCGGATCATCGGCAGCTGACTCTGGGCCGCCCACAGCGGCAGCTCCAGACCGAGGCGAAACGTGGCCACCGGATCCAGCGCTCCGCGGAAGCCGGCTCCCGCGCCGATCTCGAGGTCGGGCCACAGCGCGCGGCGCCCCGAGTCGAGCCGGCGCTCGGCCGCCGTCACCTGCGCGCGGGCCTTCGCGACCTCGGCCGAGCCCGCGATCACCGCATCGGCCCAGGGCGGCGCTGGCGGATGCACGGCCGGCAGGGAGTCCACGCGACCGAGCGGCGCGTCGCCCGGCAGATCGAGCAGGCCATCGAGTGTCGCGACCGCCGCTGCGCGCTCGGCGGCGTTGTCGTCGAGCTGCGCGGCGATCCGCGTGACCTCGAGCTGCGCCTTCACCGCCGCCTCCTGCTCGCCTTCGCCCACCGCGTAACGCCGGCGCACGGTGGCCGCGAGCATGTCGAGCAACTCCCGTCCTGCCTCCAGCGCGCGCCGCTCCTGATCGAGGGCGTAGAGCCGCGCGTACGTGGCCCGCACCTCGCGCGCCACCTCACGTCGTGCGGCCTCCAACTCCTCGCTCGCCACGGAGACATCGGCCTGCGCCGCGCGCTCCAGGGCTCCGCGCTTGCCCGGAAACGGGATGGTCTGGGTGAGTTGCGGGCCGATCATGGACATCTCCTCCTTCCCCACTGTCCACCTCGGGAATCCGGCGTCCTGCACCATCACCTCGAGCATGGGATTCGGCAGCGCGCCCGCGGTGGGGACCAGCGCCCGCGCCCTTTCCACGCGGGACCGCAGCGCGGCGAGCGAGGGGGAGCGCGCGAGGGCCCGCGTGACCAGCGAATCGGGCGGCGGCGCGGCCGGCGCGCGATCCAGATCCGCAGCCGTATCGGACGCGATGTCGCGTTCGCGGGCGCCGCTCTCGATCGGAGCGGTCGCGACCGGCCTGTCCGGCATCGACCTCTCGCGGGATCGATCGAGAGCCGCCGCGGGCCGGATGCCGCTCATGACGAGCAGCACGGCGACGACGGCCGTACGCGTGCTCATGGAATCGCTCCTCTTCTGCTGCCGCGTGGAAACGCGTGGCGGATTCCCTTCGGCCGCGCGAGCCCGCGGATCGGAATCGAGCAGCCGGAAAGGGACGCACCTGGACTCCCGCGGAGGACCGCGGGAGGGAACGCGCAGACCCGGCCCTCCGATCAGGATCGGAAGGGACGAGGGGGGCGCGCCGCTAGCTCAGAGGAGGAGCGCGGGAGGAGTGTTCCGCCGGTGGGACGTCGGGCGGGGATTCGTCCGGCGCGGGCGCGAACGCGATGCAACGCGAGGAGGGCGCGAGGAGCGCCGCCGCGCCGGAACTGGCGGGATGGGTCGCGACGATGGGCGCGCCGATCGTCGGCTGCTCGGGCGCGCCGGGGGCCTGGGGCTTCAGGTCACGGCAGGACGGGACGGGCGACGGCCGCTCCGTTCTCGTGGGAACCTGGCAGCACGAAGAGCAGCCATGGTGTCCGGCCGCACCGGCCGGACAGGCCATCGCCATGCCGCCGACGGAGGCGCACGAAGCCGCCATGCGCCCGCCCGCGGCGCCGACGGTGCAGGGGTCGCTCCCCGCGAGCACCGTGAGCAGCGCCGCGAGCGAGACGACCGCATGTCGAAGGATCGCGTTCATCGAGCTCACGACGTTACCACAAGGCAAGACGACGGCTTGTTCGGATGAGGTCAAGAGAGTTCCGGATTCCCATGATGTATCGGCCGAACTCATCCACAGCCGCAGCGCTCATCCGCCCCGCACGACGATGCGCCCGTGGAGCATGTGCATGCCGCAGGTGAAATCGAAGCTGCCGCTTCGGGTGGGGGTGAACTCGACGGGGGTTTCGACGAACGCGGGAAGCGTACGGGCGATCCCCCATTCCGGGAGCAGGACCGTATCCGAGCAGCCCTCCGTCTCCTCGCGGAAGAAGAGGAGGCGCACCGGGCGC
>DATKKO010000199.1:0-3818 GCA_035542955.1 Terriglobales bacterium | reverse complement strand
GAGGGCCCGCGCACGACCTCGATGCGCTCCACCTGCGAGGGGTCGACGAGCGAGCTGTGCGGCCCGTTCCCCCGCATGCTGTTCATCGGCGTGCCGTCCACGAGCACGAGCACGCGCTGCCCGGTGAGCCCGCGGATCGAGGGACGCTGCTCCCACGGGCTGTCCTTGTTGCTCTCGACCCCGGGGAGCGTGGCCAGCACGTCGCCCAGCACGGCCGGCGCCGATTCGGCGAGCTCCCGCCGCGAGATCAGGGACAGCGGCTGCGGGGACTCGTAGTACGCGCGCGGATAGCGAGAGCCCGTGACCACGGTCTCCTTCAGGAACATCACCGGCTTGGTGGTGTCCGCGAACGCCGACGTCTTCCGGGCCTGGGCGGCCGCCGGACCGGCGAGGAACGACGTGAGCCCGGTGGCCAGGAACGCCGCCAGGAGCGTGCGCGGGTGCCGCAGTCCTCCGATGAGGCGGATGATGCGCATGACTACCTCCCTCGTCGACGGATTCCGCCGCGTCCGGCGCGTCACGACGCGGGGGCCCCCCCACGCGAAGCGCGTGGGTCCGGAGCGGATGCTGCGGCCTGTGTTCCCAGTGTCCGGGTGCGCGGGCCGGCCCCGGAGTTCCAGCGGACGACGTCGCCGGGCCCGGGCCCGTCCGCGTAGCGGACGATCAGCGCCAGCGCGTGCGCGAGGCCCACTTCGTCGCGCGGGCCGCAGACGAGCGCGCTCGGCCCGGCGAAGCTCTCGGGCTCGACGAGCCAGCGGGCGGCGCTCTCGAATCCGGCCAGCCTCCGGTTCTCCCCGGCGTTGCGCCCGAGCACGATCTTGAGCGCCGGCCCGAGCCGGAAGTGCCGGCCGATCGCAAGCAGCTCGACGTCCGTGGAGCCGATCTCCGCGGCGCGCGTGTGCGCGAAGAGGTCGTCGATCTTCCGCGCGAAGGCCGCCTCGGTGAGCCGGCAGCCTCCCGCCGGCGCGTCGAAGCACTCGAGGCCGAGCCGCTTGGCCTCGGCGAGCTGCACGCGCCGCGAGCGCCCCGAGATCGCGAGCAGGCGCGAGCGGTCGACCCAGCCGCGCCGCTCCGGCTCGGTCGGAGGCAGCAGCCGCGCCGAGAGCGGACGCACGACGAGGCCGTCCACGCCGGCCTGGCGGTCAATCAGACGGATCTGCCCGCCGAGCTGGGACATCGGCCGCTGTCCGAGGACCTCGCCCGTGAAGAGGAACGAAGCCCCGAGCTCGGAGAGCAGCCCGCGCGCGCGCTCGAGCATGAACACGCGGCAGTCCACGCACGGATTCCGGTGGCGCCCGTAGCCCCAGCGCGGATCGCGCAGCAGCCGCAGGTATTCGTCGCCCTTCTCGCGCACCACGAGCGGAACGCCGAGCGAGCGAGCGACCTCGCGCGCGCTGCCGCGGCACGAGGTCGGGAATTCGAAATGGAGCGCGACCACCTCGAGGCCCTGCTCGAGCAGCAGAGCCGTCGCGAGTGCGCTGTCCAATCCGCCCGAGAGCAGGCCGAGCGCGCGTCGGCGCATGGTGGAATCGCCTCCGTGGGGCATCAGGAACCTTCGAGTCACTGTCGCGAGTGCGCCAACCTAGGCGGCGCGGGAGAGGCGTGTCAAGCAAGAATCCACGTTTCGGCCGCGCAGAATGCGTCTGATCTCGATCTCGTCGCCCCCGCGCTTGAGAGTCCGCGAGGACGACGAGCGATTCGTCGGGGAGAGTACGGAGCCGCCGCTTCCGTGGGAACACGCACGGAACGCGCGCGGAGCAGCGGGCCCGACGGATCCCGGCGTGTCGTGCCGGGCCCGCCCGGGTCGCCGCGCGAGATCGCGCCCGCGACGCGCGCGTGAGCGCGAGCGCCCCGCGCGTGCCGAAGGGCCGATGCGATCGCCCGGCCGCCCCGCGCCGCGCCCGGGCTGCCTGCGCACGACGCGCGCGACATGCTCTGCACTCTTTTCATGAGTTCGGCATCCAACCCTGCGCGTTGCGGCGACCTGACCTTCCCGTGTCACTCGAGCCGTGTCGTCGAAGTAGGCTGGTCCGGGACGGAGCGGGCGAGACCGCTCGTTTTCGCGAAGCCATGGCCGCCATCCCCTGGAGAAGGTCATGCGACTTCATCTGCCCTCCTTGCTGGTTCCGCTCGCGCGCTTCCCGCTGCTGATCGGCATGGGTCCCGTCTCGCATCCGTCTCCCGGCGACGGGGGAAGCGGTCCACCGGCGGTGGCGGACCCCGGCCTCAAGCCGTTCTTCGAGGCCTCGCTCGATCCGATGCTCATCTACGGCCCCGACCTGGTCATCGCAATCGCGAACTCGGCCGCCGGCCGGCTCCTGCGCCTCGCGGACGATCAGCTCCGCGGGCGCTCGGTGCTCGAGGTCGCGTTGCTCGCGCGCATTCTCGGCGCGGCGAGCGTGCCCCAGCGGTTGCGCGGCACGACCTCCGTCGTGCGCGACGAGGTGACGGTGGCGGACGCGGAGGGCCAGCCGATCCAGTGCCACGTCGAGGCGCTGCAGCTCACGGATGGACGCGTCCTGCTCCACCTGCAGGACACCACCACGGCGCTGCGGGCGCGCTCCGCGCTGCGCGCGATCGAGGAGTTGCACCGCGCCGCCGCCGAAGCGCTGCCGGGCGTGGCCTGGACCATGGCGCTGCCGGAGGAGCGCATCCTCGAGGTGAGCCCTTCGGCGGAGAAGCTGTTCGGACACCAGCCCGCGGCGTTCCTGCAGCGTCCCGAGCTCTGGGACGAGCTGGTCCACCCCGCCGATCGCGAGCGCGTGCGGGCCGAGTTCCGCGGCGGCGTCTCGGGCGGACGCCCGTTCGACATCGCCTTCACCGGTGCGCATCGCGACCGCCGCGATCTCCCGCACCTCGTGAACCACGTGATCCCGGTGCGCGGGGAACGGGGCTGGGCGGATCGCGCGTACGGCTACATCGAGGACTTCGGCGCGCGCGTGACGCTCGAGGAGGAGCTGGCCGAGGCGCGCACCCACCTGCGGCACGTCCTCGACACGGTCTCCGCCGGCGTGCTCGTGGTGCGCGTCCGTCGCGAGTGGCCGGAGGTGGCGCTGTGCAATCGCCGCCTGGCCGAGATGCTCCGGCTCGACGAGCCGATCCGGCCGGGCACGCCGCTGGCGAAGACCACGCCGGATCTGCTGCGGCTCCTGCAGGGCGCGGGCGCCGCGGGCGAGCTGGGCAAGCGGCTGGTGAGCGAGGAGGTCGAGGAGTTCGTGGCCGAGCTGCACGAGCCCCTGCGCGTGCTGCGCACCTACGCCGGGCCGCTGCGGGACGCGCAGGGCTCGGTCGTCGGCCGCGTGTTCACCGCCGAGGACATCACGACGAACTGGGTGATGCAGCGGCGGCTGACGCAGGCGCAGAAGATGGAGAGCATGGGGCGGCTGGCGGGGGGCGTGGCCCACGACTTCAACAACCTGCTGGGCACGATCCTCGGCTTCGGCTCGCTCCTGCTCGAGCAGACCTCGGAGGACGACGTCCGCCACGAGCCCGTGCAGCAGATCGTGAGCGCGGCCGAGCGCGCCTCGCGCCTCACCGAGGCGCTGCTCCACTTCAGCCGCAGCGCGCGCTTCGAGCGCGTGCCCGTGCACATCAATCGCGTGGTCGAGGACGCGTACCAGCTGCTGCGCACCGCGCTCGACCCCTCGGTGTCCCTGATCCTACGCCTCACGCCCGACCTGCCGGTGCTGCTCGGCGACGCGCTGCTCCTCCAGCAGGCGCTCGTCAGCCTCACCCAGGAGGTGCGCGAGCATCTCGGCTCCGGCGGCTCGCTCACGCTCTCGACCCGGCTCATCGACGAGGCGCGCCCGCCCGAGGAG
>DATKKO010000198.1:0-2434 GCA_035542955.1 Terriglobales bacterium | reverse complement strand
AGAGCATGCCGGTGAGCCACGGCAGCAGCGGCGCCCAGGAAGCGGTCGGATAGGGTCCCGAGGCGTCCGCGAGCGAGAAGCCGGACTTGCGCGCGAGACTCCAGGCGATCGTGTCGCAGGCGGAGGAGGTGGGATCCGGATGGGCGTGGACGCCCTGCGCGAGGCCGATCACCAGAGCGCGCACGGCGAAGCCCGCGGCGAAGAGCACGAGCCACGGTCGGAGGTCGGGGGCCTCGCGCCGGCGCGGCCCTCGGCCGCGGGACGGCACGAGCGCGTTCATGGGCCGGAGTGTATCAGAGCACGGCGCGCTCCCGGCCGCGTCGCGCCCCGGCACGCACGCCGGACGTTGCATCGTGCAATGTCCGTCCCCGGGCCATTGCGCGCGCGGGAGCCGGCAAGCCTCCCGTGGGCGCGCCGGGCGCGGATTTCGGCGGGCGAGGTCGCGAGGCCCGCGGCACGGCAGAGGTGTTGCTTACGCGCGACGTCCGATACGTTCTCTCCCCCGATTCCGGGCCGAGCCCGGCGAGGTCGACGATGGATCACTACATTCCGAAGCGCCGGGTCCCGGTCACGCTCTGGTCGCATCACCTGCCGGGCGTGAGCGGTTCGATCTTCCTCGATCTCGATGCCCAGGGCGTCCGGCATCAGACCATCCTCGAGAAGCTGAACGAGTCCACGCCCTTCCTGCCGGCCGCGGTCGGGGAGGAGGGGCGCATCCACCTCTTCAACAAGTCGGCCCTCGTGCGCGTGACACCCGGCCGCCAGGTCCTGCAGAGCGACGTGTTCACGCGCGGCTTCCAGCCGTGGCGCGAGGAGGAGGCCGAGATCGTTCTCGCCGACGGGCTGCGGCTCCAGGGCCGGGTGTGGATGCCGCTCCAGCGACAGACCCAGAGGCTCTCGGACTTCATGAACCAGCAGGGGATGGGTTTCTTCGTGGTGCTGACGAGCGTCGGGCCCCATCTCGTGCATCCGGCCGGCGTGATCGAGGTCCGGCTCACGGAGAGCGCGGGCGCGTCCCTGTCCGAGTTCGACGTGTCCGGCCTCGAGGCGTTCCCGCCGATGCCGCGGGGCGGCATCGCGGCGTAGGCTCCGCCGGGAGTTCCGAAGAGGCGGGATCGCGGCGTTCCGAAGGACACCCGCCGCCCCCTCGATCTTTCGCCTCCGCTGCTGCGATCCGCCACCGCGATCCCGCCTCTGCTATGCTGCGCGCCCCGCGACGGGGCCTCCGTCGTCCGAAGGAGCATGCGTGCAGAGTCCGGACACGGCCGAACGCGAGCGGCCGCTCGCGGCGTTCATCGACGCCCTGGTGACGGAAATCGAGCCGCTCGAGCTCCGTCACAACCTCGCCTCGTGGCGGGCGAGCACGACCTCCATTCCGGAGGCGGAGGAGGAGAGCGCCCGGCTCGAGGCCAGGCTGCGCGCGATCCTCGCGCGCCCCGAGGCCTTTACCTTCCTGCGCTCCGTGCAGCGGCAGGGCGGCGTCGCCGATCCGATGCTCGCGCGGCAGCTCCTCCTGCTCGCGAACGCCCATCACGCGAACCAGCTCGGTCCAGCGGCGATCGAGCGCATGGTGGGGCTCGAGAAGCGGCTCGAGGCCCGCTTCCGTTCCTTCCGCTCCGAGCTGGACGGACGCCGGGTCACGGACAACGATCTGCGGCAGGTGCTGACCCTCTCCGGGGACGTCGAGGAGCGGCGCCGCGCCTGGCTGGCCTCGAAGCAGATCGGGCTCGAGATCGCGGACGGCCTGCTGGAGCTGGTGCGGCTGCGCAACGAGGCGGCGCGCGAGCTGGGCTTCGCGGACCACTACGCGATGCGCCTCGCGCTCGACGAGCAGGACGAGGCCGGGCTGTCCGGCCTGCTCGACGAGGTGGAACGCGCGACGCGCCCGATCTTCGACGCGTACCGGCGAGACCTCGATCGGCGTCTCGGGTGCCGCTTCGGGATCGCCCCGGAGGAGCTGCGGCCCTGGCACTTCGCGGATCCCTTCTTCCAGGAGGCTCCGCGGGCGGACATCGATCTCGACGCCTTCTTCGCGCGCGATCGGTTGGAGGAGATGCTCGCGCGCTCCTTCGCCGCGATCGGGCTCGACATCCGCGCCCTGCTGCCCCGCGCCGATCTCGGCGAGCGGCCGGGCAAGAGCCAGCACGCCTTCTGCCTCTGCGTGGATCGCCGCGACGACATCCGCGTGCTCTGCAACCTGCGGCCGACCGAGCGCGCGATGAGCACCCTGCTCCACGAGTTCGGTCACGCGGCCTATGACCTCCACATCGATCGCTCGCTGCCGTTCGTGCTGCGGGAGCCGGCCCACATGCTCACGACCGAGGCGGTCGCGATGCTCTTCGGACGGCTGACGAAGAACCCCGCCTGGCTCGAGCGCCACGCCGGCGTGCCGGCGGACGAGGCGCGCGCGGCGGCCGCGCCTTGCGCGCGCGCG
>DATKKO010000197.1:0-10118 GCA_035542955.1 Terriglobales bacterium | reverse complement strand
TGGTGGTCCTCCTCCGCCACTGACTCGCTCCACGGATGGCCCGGCCATCGCTCCGCGATCCTGTCCGCCGCCGCGACCTGCGGGCCGTCCCTCCGCCCGCATGGAACGCCGGGCGGCGCGCCCTGTCAACACGCGCCCCGGTCGAGCTCCCTCACGCGCGGGCGGTGCAGAGCGCTCGCTCGCCCTCTCGCTTCGCACGCTTCGCGCTGGTGCGTCTTCCCCAGCCGCGTGGGGCGCCGGCCGCCTCGTGCGCCTTTCCCGCGCGTCTTTCGCGAAACGCGAACGCGCGCCGCGCTGGCGGCCAAGCGATTCGGCGCGCGGCCCCGCGCGCGCCGGATTCTGCACCGTGCGGACGGCACGCGTCCTGCGGGGGGCGCGCCCGCCCGGAACGCGGGAGGGGCGGGCGCCGCGCGTGCGGCGTCTGCCGGCCCGCTCCAGCCCACACAGGAGGTCTCAGCGTGCGTCAGGCAATCCTGGTGCTCGTCGCGGCGTGCGTCGGCCTGTCGGCGCTCGCGGTCACTGCCGCGCCGGTCGCGGCGGGTCCCTACTCGCGGCTCCAAGTGCTCCTGCCCGGCGAGACGGCCGCGCCCGGGACTCCGAGCGGCAAGACCGGCGTCCCGCAGGCGCAGACCGTGGGCATTCCGTTCGGCGTGGTCGTGCGGGCCTGCGACAGTCAGTGGAACCTGGTCTCCACCGCCAACGACGCGATCCAGGTGCTGGCCAGCGACGCGAGCGCGACCCTGCCGGCGCCGGCGCAGCTCCAGGGCGGGACCGCCACCTTCAGCGTGGTGTTCAACGCCGGCGGGAATTTCACGCTCTACGCGCACGACCAGAGCGACGGCACCATCCCCGACGGGGTGTCGAGCGCCGTCTCCTCGCTGGTGCTCGCGACCTTCGACTTCTCGACCATCGGGAGGTACCAGACCGCGGGCCAGCCAATCCGGGTCACGATCACGGCCCGCACGCCGGGCGGCGTCGTCGTCAGCGGTTTCATGGGTGCGGTGAGGCTGCGTGAGTTCACCAGCCTCGGCGAGGGCCGCGTGTCACCCGACACGATCACCATGAGCGCGGGCACGTGGCAGGGGAGCGTGACCCCCTACCGCGCCGACGGATCGAATCGGTCGCGCGGCAACGTGTACCTGCAGGCGGAGCTGCCCGCCTCGCCGGCCACGAACGGCGCCAGCAATCCGTTCCTGGTGGACGCGAACTGGCCCGCGCGCGTGCAGCTCGTGGTCCCCGGCGAGTCGCCGCTCCCCGGCAGCGTGAGCGGGAAGAGCGGCTCGCCGGCCAACCAGATCGCCGGGCGCTCGTTCAACGCGACCGTGTACAGCACGGACGACTACTGGAACCCGGTGGGCAGCGCGGATCAGGTGCGGGTCACCTCGAGCGACGCCGCGGCCAATACGCCGCTCACCGGCGTGCTCTCCGGAGACTCCCGGACGTTCGCCGTGACCCTGAACACCGTGGGCAACCATACGCTGACGGTCGCCGATCTGAGCGACCACTCGCGGAGCGGCATGACCGTGGGGCCGATCCTGGTGGCCCCTGCCGGCGCCGACCACTTCGTGATCTCGGCCATCTCCTCCCCGCAGCGCGCCGGCGTGCCCGTGGCGGTGACCATCCGCGCCACGGACAGCAACGGGAACACGATTCCCGACTACCAGGGCGACGGCAACCTCGCCGCGAACACGGGCGCCGGCAGCATCTCGCCCGAACTCGTCTCGTTCACGAACGGCGTCTGGTCGGGCAGCGTGACCTTCCGGGGCGCGGGCGGGGCGGTGTCCTTCACCTGCAGCGACTTCTCGGTGCCTCCGCACCTGGGCGCGAGCAACAGCTTCGCCGTGGACCCGGGGGATCTGGCGGGCCTGCAGCTGCTGCTGCCCGGCGAGACTCCGCGCGGTGGAACGGCGGACGGCAAGGAGGGAGGGCCGGCCGCCCAGCAGTCCGGGACTCCGTTCGACGTCACGGTCCGCGCCGTGGACGCGTACTGGAATCTGGTGCCGGGCGTGGCCCATCACGTCCGCCTGGGATCGACCGACGCCTTCGCCGCGCTGCCCGCGGACACCACGCTGGCGAACGGCCAGCTGCTGATTCCCACGCGGCTCTTCCGCAGCGGAACGCAGCGCATCTGGGCGACCGACCTGAGCGACTCGACGCTGCGCAGCGACACGTCGAGCGCGGTGTCGATCGCGAGCGGACCCTTCGCGCGCCTCGTCGTGCTCGCGCCGGGTGAGACGTCCGCGCCCGGAACCCCGGGCGGCCGTGCCGGGACGGCGACCGACCAGTCGATCACCTACGCGTTCACCGTGACCGTGCTCGCCACCGATGCGTGGTGGAACCCGGTCGCCGGCGTCTCCGATCGCATCCACCTCACCTCCGGCGATCCGCTCGCGCAGCTCCCGCGCGACACGAGCCTGGTCGACGGACGGGTCGACGTGAGCCTGCGTCTCTCGACCGGCGGATATCAGCAGATCGGCGCCACCGACCTCACGCGTCCCGCGACGCCGGTGAGCGCCACGCAAGTGCGGGCGATCAGCAGCGGGTTCCATCTCGAGGCCGTGGCCAGTCCCGGGCAGATCGGGGCGGGCGAGCCCTTCACGCTCACGGTGCGGGTCACGAACGACGCGGGCAGCGTGATCCAGGAGATCCATTCGTTCGTCACCGTCGAGGTGCAGAACAGCAGCCGCTCCGCGCCCGGGCGCGGCACGCTGCTCACCACCGAGTTCCAGCTCCTCCAGGGGCAGCGCTCGGTCAGCGAGACCTACTCCTTCGCCGAGCCCATCGTGCTCGTGGTCCGCGACGACGCGGGCAATGCGCCCGGCGTCACGGGCGTGATCGACGTCGGCCCGGGCGCGCCGGCCGCGCTGCATCTGACGAGCACGCCGAGCTGGGTCGGCGGCAACAAGCACGCGACGCTGGCGGCCCGGCTGGTCGACGCCTACGAGAACGGGATCCCGGACCGGCCCGTGGTGTTCTCGCTCGCGAGCGGCGCGGGCACTCTCACGCCGCTCGACAGCCTCACCGATTCGTCGGGTGTCGCCCGCGCCGACTACCTGAGCCCGCGCGAGCCCGGGAGCTGCCAGGTGCGCGTCGCGGCGGCGGGTCTCGTCACCGATCTGCCGCTCACGACCGCGTTCGTCGACCCGAACGCGGGCGGCGGCACCGTGACGAACTACCCGAACCCGTTCCATCCGCCGGCGGAGGGCACCACCCTGGCCTGGGTACTGGCCGACGAGGCGCGGGTCACGCTGCGGATTTTCACGCTGAGCGGTGAGCCGGTGCGCCGCGAGACCTTCGAGCGCGGCGCCACCGGTGGGCAGGGAGGCATGAACGAGTGGATCTGGGACGGCCGCAACGGGAACGGCACGGTCGTGGCGAGCGGCGGCTACATCGCGCTGATCGAGGCGCAGGGCGCGGGGGAGACCCTGCACGTCATGCGCCGCAAGATCGCCGTGGTCCGGTGAGGGAGGAGCCATGAGACGCCACGCACATTGCTGGAGCGGAGCGGCGGCCCTCGCGGCCGCGATGATCCTCGGCGCGGCCGCAGGCGCGAGCGCGGCCGAGACGGCCGGCGCGCCGGGCGAGTGGCTCGCGCAGTACGCGACCGCGCGCACGCTGGGGCTGGGCGGGGCCTACGTGGCCACCGCGACCGATCCCCTCGGCGCGCTGTGGAACCCGGCCGGCCTCACCTTCATGGACCAGGACGAGCTGCGCTTCGAGAACGCGCAGCTCTACGAGCAGACCTCGCTCAACGGCGTGAGCCTGGCCATGCCGGGGAGCCGACTGCCGAGCTTCGGCGTGACGATGGTCACGCTGCGCTCAGGCGGGTTCGAGCGCACGAACGAGATGAACGACGCGCTCGGCACGTTCGACGTCGGCGAGACGGCCTACCTGCTCACGCTCGCGCGCAACGTGTCCCCGCGTCTCGCGCTGGGCGTCAACCTCAAGGCCGTCCAGCAGAACGTCGAGGAGTCGAGCGGCGCGGGCTTCGGCGCCGACGTGGGCGGGATCGCGGTGCTCGCCCCCGGGCTGCGGGCCGGGCTCTCGCTCGCGAACCTCGGCGGGCCGTCGGTCTCGCTGCGCAACACGCCCGAGAACTGGCCGCTGCTCGTGCGCGGCGGTCTCGCGATGGCGGTGCTCGGCGGCCGCGGCCTCGTCGCGCTCGAGGCCGACCGCACGGGAGCGCTCGGCGTGCGCCTGCACGCGGGGGCCGAGTACTGGATGTTCCCCGGCGTGGCGCTGCGCGGCGGGTACGACGATGGACGCGCGGCGGGCGGCCTCACCTATCGCGTGACGCCGCAGGTCCAGCTCGACTACGCCGCGAGCGACCAGACGCTCGGCGTCACGCAGCGCGTGGGGCTCGCCTGGCGCTTCGGCGGCTTCTTCGCGGCCTCGCGCGCCGAGCCGGAGGCGTTCTCGCCGACCGGCGAGCATCCGGTGACGCGCATCGTGCTGAACGCGCGCACCAAGGCCGAGGCCGACACGTGGACGCTCGAGCTGGTGAACAAGTCGGACACGGCGGTGCGCCGCTTCGGCGGCCAGGGCAAGCCCCCGTCGCACCTCGAGTGGGACGGCAAGGACGAGACCGGGCTGCCGCTTCCCGACGGCACGTATCGCTACCGGCTCGTGGTGACCGACCGGCTCGGGCGCAGCGTCGTCTCGCCCGTGCGCGCGGTCGAGATCTCGACCGGCGGGCCGGAGGTCAAGGTCCCCGTGGTGGCCACGCCATGACGGCCCGCGGCGAGAGGACGCGCGATCGGCGCCGGGGCCGTGCGCCGAGGTTCCTGATCCTGGCCCCGCTGCTGCTGGGGCTCGTGATCCCGCGTGCCGGTGCGGCCGCGCGGGTGGATGAACCGGTCGCACCCACCATCAAGGAGCTGGGGCATGACTACGAGATCCAGCGCGCTCGGGCCGGCATGGAGCGGCTCGCGGCCCTCGAGCGAGTTGAGGAATCCCTTGCGTCGCTGCTGCAACATGGTGTGGGTCCCGATGAGCGCCTGGCCGCCCGGCTGCTCGCCGGAGCGATCGCGGACGAGCGCGGAGACGGCGCGGGCGCCGCGGAGGCGTACCGGCAGGCGCTAGAGTCGGCGAGGGGCGGACCGCTCGCGGCCGATGCGGACTTCGGGCGGATCCAGGCGCTCAGCGCCGCGGGACGCGACGCGGAAGCGGCGGGCGAATGGCGCAGGTGGCTCAAGCGTCATCCCGACAGCCCGCTCGTCCCCGAGGCCGAGCTCGCGCTGGCGTGGAACGCGCTGCGACGCGGCGCGACCGCGGAGGCGGCGAGCGCCGTGGCCGCGATGCTCGAGGTCGCGCCCTACCGCGCGGGCGATCCGCGGGTCGCGTTCACGCGGGCCACGATCGCCTGCCTCGACGGCCGGCCCGCGGTGGCGCTCGACCTGCTCGGCCCGCGGCCGCAGGACGCGCCGGGTCTCTACCTGCGCGCCGTGTGCCTCGCGCGCACCGGCAGCATGCTGCCCTCGGCGGCCACGTTCCAGGAGGTGGCCGAGCGCTTTCCCGACTCGCCGCTGCGCGATCCCGCGCTGCTCGCCAAGGCGAACACGTTCCTCGCCGCGGGCGACCATCGCAGCGCGGCCGAGGAGTTCGCGCGCGTCGTGGTCCGCGCGCACGACCCCGGCGTGATCGCCGAGGCCGAGCTGCGCGCGGCCGGGGCGCTGTTCCTCTCCGGGCGCCGGGATTCGGCGCTGGCCGCGTTCCGCGACATCGCGGAGCGCCACGCGGGCACCGACGTCGCGGCGCGCGCGCAGTTCCTGCTGGGCGAGGGACTGGTCGCCGAGGACAAGCCCGCCGAGGCGATCGTCGAGTACAACCGGGTGCTGAGCCGGTACTTCCAGCACGCGGTCGCGGCCAGCGCCCAGTATCGGGTCGCGCGCTGCCTCGACCGGCTCGGCCGGCCGGCGGACGCGACGGGCGCTTACGCGGCCGTGGTCGCGGGCTACCCGCTGCAGCCCGAGGCGCCCGCTGCCGCCTATCTCGCCGGTGTCGGGTTGCTCCAGCAGGGGCGGCCGCTCGCGGCCGCGCCGTACTTCCAGATCCTGCTCGACCGCTACGCGCCGCGCGGCGAGGGCACGCAGCCGCTGACCTTCGCCTCGCCCGAGCGGCAGGAGCTCGTCGAGGCGGCGCTGTGCCTGCTCGAGCTCTCGTACCATCGGGCGGGCGACCTGGGGCAGCTCTCGGGCGCGCCCCACCTGCTGCTCCAGCGCATGCCGCCGGGGCACTCGCTCTGGCGCGCGTGGGCGGAGCTGATCGACGCGGACGCCGCGGCCTCGCAGGCGCGCTACGCGGAGGCGCAGGCCGCGATCGAGCGGATCCTGCGCGCGTACCCGGACCAGCCAGTCGCCACCTCGGCCGCCAAGCTGCTCGCCTGGACCTGCGCGCGCCAGGGACGCGACAGTCTCGCGATCGCGACCGAGGAGCGGCTGCTCGCGCGCGCGGGCAGCGATCCGACGAGCTCGGTCGTGAGCGGCGCGCTGCTCGACATCGCCCATGTGCGCTTCAACGAGAAGCGCTATCGCGAGGCGGCCGCGGCCTACGAGGACTTCCTGCGCCGCTTCCCCGGCCATCCGCAGCGCCTGCTCGCGCTCGATCAGTGCGGCGTCTGCTACCTGCGGCTCGACCGGGCCGGCGACGCGGTGGACCGCTGGGAGCGCATCGTGCGCGACAGCGCGGGGGCGCCGGCCGCGGAGCGGGCCTGGGCGCGGATGGGCGACGTCTATTTCCAGGCCGGGAAGGTCGACGAGGCGAAGCGCTGCTATCAGGGCCTGCTCGAGCACTTCGCCGGCAGCTCCGGCGCGGCGCTCGCCTCGCTGCGTCTCGCGCAGTGCGACTACAACGCGGGCCGCGACGCCGAGGCGGTCCAGGCCTTCTCGGCCGCGATCGAGCGGTATCCGGACACGCCGATCGCGCGCGAGGCGAAGTGCGGCACCGAGCGGGCGCTCTATCGCCTGAGCCAGCAGCCCGACGGGGCGAAGGTCCTCGAGCGGCTGGTCGAGCAGTTCCCGGCCAGCTCGTTCGCGGCGGACGCGCAGCTCCAGATCGCGAAGCGCGCCTACGCGGAGAAGCGCTGGGCCGATGCGGCCGAGGGCTTCCGGCGGGTGGTCAGCGGCTTCCCCGGCTACTCGGCCGCGGATCAGGCGCAGTTCCTGATGGCCGACGCCTGGGCCCAGGCCGGCAACGCGGGCGAGGCGCGCCAGGCGTACGAGCAGTTCCTCTCGTACTTCCCGGGCAGCGAGCTGGCGATGACGGTCCAGTTCCGCCTGGGGCTCTCGGACTTCGAGGGCAAGGACTACCTGCGGGCCGCCGTCGCGTTCACGCGCGTGCTGGCCGAGAGCGCGTCGACCGAGATGCTCGCGGCGTCGCGCTACAACCTGGCGCTGTGCGACCGGCAGCTCGGGCGTGCCGAGGACGCGCGCGCCGAGCTCGAGCGCTACCGGCGCGCGTGGCCGAACGACGAGCGCGCCGCGGACGTGGCCTACCAGCTCGGCGATCTGCACGAGGCCGGCGGTCGCGCGGACTCGGCGCTGGCCGAATTCGAGACTGCGCTCGCCTCGCGGCCGCGCCCGGCGCTCGCCTCCGAGGTGGGCTACCGCGTCGGCCTCGCGCGCGAGCGGCTCGGAGAGCCCGAGGCCGCGCTGCGCGCGTACCGACAGGCGGCGGCGACCGGCGCGACCGGCGATCCGTTCCGCCTCTCGGCCGTCGCCCGCAGCGCCGCGCTGCACGAGAAGCGGCACGAGTTCAAGCTCGCGCTCGCCGAGTACCGCGACATCGTTGCCCACGCGCAGGACCGGGAGCTGGTGGCTGCGGCCACCGAGAAGGTGAGCCAGCTGGAGGCCGGGTCCCGCCGATAGCGAGTCCGCGTCGCGTCGCGGGGCCCGGTCGCGCCCCGACGAGCCGGACGGAACGCCGCCGTACACCCGCAGGAGGTCCGAGATGTTCGACAACTTCGACTGGATCGGCGCGATGCGCACGAGTCCCGTGATGCTGATCATCCTCGCCTGCAGCGTGCTCACCCTGGGCTTCGCGCTCGAGCGCTTCGGCTACTTCTGGCGGCGCCGCGGGGATCCGGACTCGATCCTGCGCAGCGTGCTCGACCGCGCTCGTGGCGGGAGCACGGCGGAAGCGAGCTGGATCTGCCGCGCGACGCGCCACCCGCTGGGCGCGGTGGCGGAGGAGGTGCTGCACGCGACCGGGCTGCCGCCGGACGCGCAGGAGGAGAAGCTCCAGATTGCGCTCAGCGCGCAGCGCCTGCGGTTCGAGCGTCATCTCGGCTTCCTCGGCACCATGGGCAACACCGCGCCCTTGATCGGTCTGCTCGGCACGGTGTGGGGCATCATGCGCGCCTTCCACGATATGGCGCGCACCGGATCGGCCGGCCCCTCGGTGGTCGCGGCCGGCGTTGCCGAGGCGCTCTTCACCACCGCCGCGGGCCTGATGGTGGCGGTGCCCGCCGTGATGCTCTACAACCATTTCGTGCGCCGCGCGTCGGTGCTGCTCACCGTCACGGAGAACCACGCGCGGACGCTGCGCCTGGCCCTCGGGCAGCCGCAGGCAGCGGCGCGGCCGCACGGGCGGGATGGGCAGGGCACGCGCTCGTCCGTCCCGGACGCCGCGCGCGTCGCGTGACGGCCATGACCGCGCGGGAATCCTCCTCCACGGAGGAAGGGATCCACGACGTCAACATGACGCCGCTCATCGACGTCTCGCTCGTGCTCGTGGTGATCCTCATGGTGGCGACGCCGCTCGCGTTCCAGTCGAGCATCGCGCTGCGCACCGCCGCCGCGAGCGGGCGCCGCGCCGCGGAGCGGGCCCCGGCCGAGCGCGTCGAGCTGGGCGTGCTCGCGGACGGCCGCGTGCGCGTGAACCGCGCGGTGGTGCCGCGCGAGGCGCTGGCCGGCGTGCTCGGGCCCGCGCTGCGGGAGAGCGCGACCGGGCTCGTGGTGGTGGACTGCGAGGACCGCGTGCCCCTCGGCCGTTTCGTCGGCGTGATCGACGAGGCGCGCGGCCTCGGCGCCGCGCGCATCGCGGTGATCGGGAGGTAGCATGCGCAGACGGGCCCATGCCGCATCGGATCTCATCACGCGCATCAACGTCACGCCCATCATCGACGTGGCGCTGGTCCTGGTCATCATCCTGCTCGTGACGGCTCCGCTCCTGTCGGTGGCCGACCTGCCGGTCGATCTCCCGCTGGCGCACAGCCGCGAGGCGGAGGACGAGCGCAACGTCAGCATCACGCGCACCGCGGGCGGCGAGTTGGCCATCGACGAGCTGCGCGTGCCGCCGGAGGCGTTCGCGGCGACGCTGCGAGCGCGGCTCGCCCGCGCGGGCGACCCGAACGTGCTCGTCGTGCTGCGCGCCGACTCGAGCCTGCCCTACGCCGAAGCGCGCGACCTGCTGGCGAAAGCGCGCGCGGCGGGCGCGCGCCGGCTCGCGGTGGCGACCCGGCAGCAGACAAAGGAGCAGCCATGAGCGCCCCGGCCCCGCGGGACGAGCGCGCAGCGGAAGTGACGGCCGACCGCGTGCGCACGCGCGGCGCGATGGCGGTGAGCATCGGAATCCACGCGCTGCTCCTGCTCGCGCTCCTGCTCGTGCATCCCGAGGCTCCGCGCGCGGCGCTCACCGAGATCGCCTGGCTCGAGCCCGGCGAGGCGGGCGGGGACGAGCCGGCGGGCGCGCCGCTCGCGCTCCCGGCGCCGCCGGCGCCCGCGGGCTCGCGTGTCGCGGAGACCACGGACCAGCGCTTCGTGCGCGAGGCGCGCCGCGGCGACTTCGCTCCCGAGCCGCAGTCGGACATGGCGCTCGACGACCGGCTGAGCGCGCGGCTCTCGAGCCTGCAGAGCGGCGCCGCGAACGGCGCGGTCGCGACCGCCGGCGTGGGCGTGCCGGGCGGGTTGCTCGGCGCTCCCGCCTCGGCCGGCGGGGGCGGCGGCGGCCTGGGCGGGGCGCTCGGGCTCCATCGCGGCGGCGGCAGCGGCGGCGACGGATCGGGCCTCGCGCTCACGCGCGGTCCCGGGATCGGGCAGGGCCTCGTTCCCGCGCTGCCCGCGGCGAAGGCCGCGCCCGCGGCTCCGGCGGTGGAGGGCGAGGCGACCGCGCGCCGTATG
>DATKKO010000196.1:0-3297 GCA_035542955.1 Terriglobales bacterium | reverse complement strand
CGATGCGGATGCTGATGAACAACCTCGATCCCGACGTCGCCGAAAAACCGGACGAGCTCGTCGTCTACGGTGGATCGGGCAAAGCAGCGCGCAACTGGACGTGCTTCGAGGCGATCGTCCGATCGCTGCAGTCGCTCGAGCACGACGAGACGCTGCTGGTGCAATCCGGCAAACCCGTCGGCATCTTCCGGACGCATCCGTGGGCGCCGCGCGTGCTCATCGCGAACAGCAATCTCGTGGGACGGTGGGCGACGTGGGACCACTTCCGCGAGCTCGAGCGGGCCGGGCTGATGATGTACGGGCAGATGACCGCGGGCTCCTGGATCTACATCGGCTCGCAGGGCATCGTGCAGGGCACGTTCGAGACGCTGGCCGAATGCGCGGCGCGCCACTTCGGCGGGACGCTGGCCGGGCGGCTCGTGCTCACGGCCGGGCTGGGCGGCATGGGCGGCGCGCAGCCGCTCGCGGTCACCATGAACGGGGGCGTCTGCCTCGCGGTCGAGGTGGACGAGGCGCGCGCGCGCCGGCGGCTCGAGACCGGCTACTGCGACCGGCTCACGCACGACATGGACGAGGCGCTGGCCTGGTGCCGGGAGGCGCTCGAGGCGAAGGCGCCGCTCGGCGTCGCGCTCATCGGCAATGCGGCCGACACGCATCCGTTGCTCGTGCGCAGGGGCGTGCGCGTGGACGCGGCCACCGACCAGACCTCGGCGCACGATCCGCTGAACGGCTACGTGCCGGCGGGGATCACGCTCGAGCAGGCCGCGGCGCTGCGCCGCGACCATCCCGAGGAGCACGTGCGCCGCGCGCGGGCGTCGATGGCCACGCAGGTGAGAGCGCTGATCACGATGAAGGAGATGGGCACCGTGGTCTTCGACTACGGCAACAACCTGCGGGGCGAGGCGGAGCGCGGCGGGCTGCCGCACGAGCAGGCCTTCTCGTATCCGGGCTTCGTGCCCGAGTACATCCGTCCGCTCTTCTGCACGGGGAAGGGCCCGTTCCGCTGGGCCGCACTCTCGGGCGATCCCGCGGACATCCTCGCGACGGATCGCGCGGCTCTCGAGGAGTTCCCGGACGACGAGCGTCTCCATCGCTGGATCCCGCTCGCCGAGGAGCACGTCCGCTTCCAGGGGCTGCCCGCGCGGATCTGCTGGCTCGGCTACGGCGAGCGCCATCGGCTCGGCCTGCGCTTCAACCGCATGGTGCGCGAGGGCGCCCTGAAGGCGCCGGTCGTGATCGGGCGCGATCACCTCGACGCCGGATCGGTGGCCTCGCCCTGGCGCGAGACCGAGGGGATGCGGGACGGCAGCGACGCGGTGGCCGACTGGCCGATCCTGAACGCGCTGCTCAACGTGGCTTCGGGCGCCTCGTGGGTGAGCGTGCACCACGGCGGCGGCGTGGGCATGGGCAACTCGATCCACGCCGGGCTCGTGATCGTGTGCGACGGCAGCGCGGCCACGGACGCGAAGCTCGAGCGCGTGCTCACGAACGATCCGGGCACCGGGGTCATGCGGCACGCCGACGCGGGCTACCCCGCGGCGATCGAGCACGCGAGGCGGACCGGGATGAAGCTGCCCGGCATCACCGGGTGAGCGGCATGAGCCTCGGGCCCGCGCGCGATCCCGCCTTTCGGCCGGTGGCCGGGCGCGCGTCGTACCTGATCCTGCACAACACGTCCGAGATCGTGACGCCCGATCCCGAGGGGAAGACGATCGTGCGGCACCGGCGCGGGGCGCTGGTCTTCCGGGACGGACGCGTGCTTGAGGTGGGGCCCGGCCCCGATCTGCTGCGCCGGCACGGCGAGGCGCGCCCGCTGAACGCGCACGGCCGGCTGGTGACGCCGGGCCTGGTCGACTGCCACACGCACATGATCTTCGCGGGACACCGGGCCGACGAGTTGCAGCGGAAGCTGCGGGGCGAGAGCTATGCGACGATCGCCGCGCGCGGCGGCGGGATCCGCTCGACCGTGGCGGCGACCACGGAGACCGACGAGGACACGCTCGAGAAGTCGCTGGCCACGCGTCTCGAGCGCTGGCGCGCGAACGGATGCACCACGGTCGAGGTGAAGAGCGGCTACGGCCTGATGCCCGCGGCCGAGACGCGGCTGCTCGAGCTGATGTGGGGTGCCGCCCAGCGCGTGCCGGTCCGCATGCACCGCACCGCCCTGCTGCTGCACGCGCTCCCCGAGGAGTACCGCGAGCGCCGCGACGAGTACCGGCTGGCGATGGGCGGCAGCGTTCTCACCGACGCGCGCCAGCGCCAGCTGGCGAGCGCGGTGGACGCCTACTGTGATCCCGTGGCGTTTCGGGTGGACGAGTGCCGCGCGCTGCTCTCACGCGCGCGGGAGCTGGGCTTCGACGTGAAGCTCCACGCCGACCAGCTCGAGCGCAGCGGTGGGGCGATGCTGGCGGCCGAGCTGGGCGCGCTCTCCGCCGACCATCTCGAGAGCTCGACCGCGGAGGACTGGCGCGCGCTGGGGCGGGCGGGGGTCGTGGGCGTGCTGCTGCCCGGCGCCGCGCTCACGCTGGGACAGCGGCTGCCCGGGGCGGCGATGCTGCGCGCGAGCGGAGCGCGCTGGGCGATTGCGACCGACTTCAACCCGGGCACCTCGCCCGCGCAGTCGCTGCTCGAGTGCGCGGCGCTCGCCTCGCGCCTCTGCGGCTTCAGCGCCGAGGAGACGCTGCTCGCGATCACGTGGAACGCGGCGCGCGCGCTCCGGGTCGAGACGGAGGTCGGTCACCTGAACCCGGGCGCCTGGGGCGACGCGGTGGTGTGGGAATGCGAGACGCTCGAGGAGCTGCCGTACTGGCTGCCGGCGGTGCGCCCGGACACGGTGTTCATGCGGGGCGCGGATCTGGCGCTGCCGACCGTCGAGCGGCGCGTCTGGCCGTGAAGCCGCCGGCGCGGCGGATTCCGGGGGGCGCTCACGGCGCCGGTTGCCGGAGCCGCCCGGTCGTGGTCCTGAAGCGAGGAGGTCACACATGCTCGGATTCAGCCTGCTGTTCACGATCCTCTCCATCGCCTGGCTCGTTCTCCTGCTGCCGCTCATCCTCTACCTGCTCACGCTCCAGCGCGCGCTCGTCGCCTGCGCGGTGGAGAACCGGCGCATGCAGCCCGGTCTCGTGTGGCTGCAGGTCATCCCGATCTTCGGCCTGGTCTGGCAGTTCTTCGTGGTCTCCGCCATCTCGGGGTCGCTGGGGGCCGAGTTCAAGAAGCGCGGCATCGTCGAAGAGCCGGAGCCCGGGAAGTCGCTCGGGCTGGCGATGTGCATCCTCAGCCTCTGCGGCATCATCCCCT
>DATKKO010000195.1:0-2064 GCA_035542955.1 Terriglobales bacterium | reverse complement strand
CCGGCCGTGCCGTGGCGACGATCCCGAACATGCCGTCGAGCCGCATGCCGTTCTGATAGGCGTTCGCGTTGGTCGCGATCTGCAGCTCGTAGACCAGCCGCCGGTAGAGCCGCGAAGACTTGCCGCCGCCGAGGATCTCCGCGGCCGCGTCGAGCGCGGCGTCGTCGGGCGCGTACGCCTTCGGCGCGTGCCAGGCGACGTAGACGCGCGGCACCTGCACGCGATCCTCGAGCACGCCGTACACGGTCGAGTCGAGGGCGAAGGGGGGCGGCGCCGGCCGCGTGACCGCGGGGCCGCGCGGGATCGCGCCGAAGTCGCGCTCCGCCAACGCGCGCGCCGCAGAGGAGTCGATGTCGCCCGCGATCGCGATCACGGCGTTGTTGGGCGTGTACCAGGTGCGGAAGAAACCCCTCACGTCCTCGAGCGAGGCCGCCGAAAGGTCGGCCATCGAGCCGATCACCGGCCAGTGGTAGGGATGCGTGGGCGGGAACAGGCGCTTCAGGATGTTCTCCATCGCGAGCCCGTACGGCTGGTTCTCGTAGGACTGGCGCCGCTCGTTCTGCACCACGCCGCGTTGCAGGTCCACCTTCTCCGCGGTCATCTCGGGCAGCAGGTGACCCATGCGGTCCGAGTCCAGCCAGAGCATGAGCGGCAGCGCGTTCGACGGCCCGTCCTCGTAGTAGTTCGTGCGGTCCTGCGTGGTCGAGCCGTTGTTGTCGGCGCCCGCCGCCTCGAGCAGCTTGTCGAACTCGCCGGTCGGGACGTGCTGCGAGCCCATGAACATGATGTGCTCGAACAGGTGGGCGAAGCCGGTGCGGCCGGGCTTCTCGTCGCCGGAGCCGACGTGGAACCAGGTGTTCACGGCGATGATGGGCAGCGCGTGATCCTCGTGGACGATCACCTTCAGCCCGTTCCCGAGCGTGAACATCGAGTAGGGCACGCGCAGCGCCGGGAGCGCGGCGCGCGAGCGGGCCGCCGTCGCGCGCGCGCCGGCCGCGCTCCGTGACACGGCGGCCGCGCCACGCATGGGAGTCGCCGCCGCGCGCGGCGCATTCGTGGGCCCGGCCGCCGCGAGCGTGAGCAGCGCGAGCGCCGCCCCCGCGCCGAGGCGCGAGGCCCGGGGAGAATGTTCCATGATCGCTCCTCGCGAAGGAATGGACGTGAGCCGCCGCGAGCGCTCAGCCGTTCGCGGCGGCGCGCACGAGAGCCCGCAGACTAACGGCTCTCGTTCCGCAGCCGCAAGCGACGATGCGTGGAGTGGGAGCTGAGCGCGGGATCGCGGCGGCCCGCGCCGGCCGCTCCCTTCTCAGTTCCCGTCGCCCACGCCCCAGCGGAAGCCGAGCTCGGCGCACGCGCGCGCGAGATCCCGCACCGCGCACGAAGGACCGCAGGCCTGTGTGACCAAGTCGGCGACTTCCAGACCGGCACGGGCCTCGTCTGGGCCGGGCTCGGGGCCTGCGTGGAGAACGAGAGTATCGATCCCCGCGCTCCTCGCGGCCAGCGCCTGCAGGGCGACCATGAGCCGGCGGTCGCCGCCGAGCACCCCACATCCCCAGAACCCCGTGTGGACGGCGGTCCGGCAGGCGGTGCCCGTCGTGCGGCGCGATTCCTCGCGGATCGCCGCGAACGCGGAGCAGGCGGTGACGAAAGCGTACGCGATCTCCTCCAGCGTGTACGCGCCGCGGCCTTCATACGGCGCGGCGATCGCGACGATGTGACTGATCGTGGGCGGATCGATGCGTCGCACGGCGCGCCGGATCACGGACAGCGGCGCGGCTGCGAAGTGCCCCCCATAGAGCCCTGCCGGTCTCCCGGCGGATGCGTCGGGATCGGTGGAGATCTCGATCCGCCGCTCGGCGCCGCGAACCAGGATCGGCGTCCCCCGCGAGTGCTCCACGGTTCTTGCGGATCTTCCGTCCGCGAGCAGCGCCTCCCGAACACATGCGAGAACGGGATGCTCCGCGACCTGCATCTCGTCCTGGGCGAGCAGGCCGGAGCCGTACGCCACGAAGAGCTCGGGATCCGCGAAGTTGACGTGCCATTCCAGGCACGGGGGCCGCTCGA
>DATKKO010000194.1:0-10631 GCA_035542955.1 Terriglobales bacterium | reverse complement strand
GCCGAGTCGTGGCGCTCGACCAGCACCGGCGCCTTCGTGGCCGCGCTGCGACGCCTGGTGCCGGAGCTGCGGCGCGCCGACGTGCGCCGCGCGGGCGCCGGCGTGCGCGCGCAGGCGCTCGAGCCGGACGGCCGGCTCTCCGACGACTTCCTGATCGTCGAGGCCGAGCGCATGATCCACGTCCTGAACGCGCCCTCGCCCGCGGCGACCGCCTCGATCCCGATCGGCCGCACGATCGCGGAGCAGGCCGTGCGCCGCTTCGGGCTCGCGGCGCGCGACGGGGGCTGAGCCGTGAAAGCCGATGCCGAGCCCTGCTTCGGGAACGCCGCGACGGATTCCGCCGCGCAGCAGGAGTGGCTGGTCGGACACTTCGTCCGGCCCGAGAGCTCGCTTCGGCATTCCACCGAGGTCGAGCTCAAGTGGGGGACGCATCGCGCGGGCGAGGAGCGCGCGGAATGGGCCGCGCCTCCGACGATCACGATCAGCATCCTGGTGCGGGGGCGGATGCGGATTCGATTGCGGGATCGGGAATTCGTCCTGCAGCGCGAGGGCGACTACCTGATGCTGGCCCCGGACACGGCGCACACCTGGCGCGCGGAGGAGGACTCTCTGATCCTCACGGTGCGCTGGCCGTCCCGTCCCGCGCCGCCGGAGGGACGCGCCTAGAGCCGAGCGGAGGCCGTCATGTTCGAGCGGATCTTCAAGCTCAGGGAGCGCGGGTCCAGCGTTCCCGTCGAGCTGCTGGGCGGGATCACGACTTTCGTGACGATGGCCTACATCATCGTCGTGAACCCCGCGATCCTCGCCTTCGCCGGCATCCCGGCGGGGCCGAGCACGGTGGCCACCATTCTCACCGCGGTCTTCGGCTCGCTCCTGATGGGCCTGTACGCGAACCGGCCGATCGCGGTCGCGCCCTACATGGGCGAGAACGCCTTCATCGCCTTCGGCCTCGCCGCGCTCGGCGTCTCCTGGCAGCAGCGGCTGGGCACCGTGTTCGTGAGCGGCGCCGCGTTCGCGGTCATCACCCTGCTCGGGCTGCGCGCCTGGCTCGCGAACTCGATCCCCACGAGCCTCAAGCACTCCTTCGCCGCGGGCATCGGACTCTTCCTCGCCTTCATCGGCCTGTACGAGACCGGCATCGTCACGAGCGGCGCGGCCGGCCTGCCGCCGCAGGCCCTGCTCCTGCCCACGGGGTTCCTGCGCGCGCCGGACGTGCCGCTCAAGCTCGGCGACCTGCGCGATCCGCAGGTGCTGCTCGCGATCCTCGGCTTCCTCGTGATCGCCGTGCTGCTCCTGCGCCGCGTGCGCGGGGCGATCCTGATCGGCATCGTGGCGGTCGCGATCGTGGGTGGGCTCGCCGGCTTCGGCGAGGCGCCGCGCGGCGTGGTGGCCTGGCCCTTCGGCGGCGAGCATTCGTGGAGCACGATCGCGCTCAAGCTCGACGTGGTCTCGGTGCTGCGGCTCTCGTTCCTGCCCATCCTGCTCACGCTCTTCCTCATGAGCTTCCTCGACACGCTGGGCACGCTGATCGGCGTGGGCGCCGCGGGCGGCATGCTCGACGAGCGGGGCGACTTCCCCGACGTGCAGAAGCCGATGCTGGTCGACGCGCTCACCTGCATGTTCAGCGGACTCGCGGGCACCTCGACCAGCGGCGCGTACATCGAGTCGGCGACCGGCATCCGCGAGGGCGCCCGCACCGGCCTCGCGGCCGTGACCACGGCGCTCCTGTTCGCTCTCGCGCTCTTCCTCCTGCCGCTGGTCGAGCCGCTCCAGCACCTGCGCTTCGCTTACGGCCCCGCGCTGATCGCAGTCGGGCTGCTCATGGCCGGCTCGCTCGCCCGCATCGAGTTCGGCGACCTGACCGAGCTGGCGCCCGCGTTCGGGACCGTGGTGATGATGGTGTTCACCTACAACATCGCGAACGGGCTCACGGCGGGGCTGGTGCTGCATCCCCTGCTCAAGCTCGCGGCGGGCCGCTGGCGCGAGATCCACCCCGGCGCCGCCGCACTGGCCGCGCTGTGCCTGCTCTACTATCTGTTCGGGCTCCCGCACTGACCGTGGCGGCGCGGTCGCGCGGCTCGCCGCTTTGCCGCGACGTGACGCGCGACGACGGCGTTTCGGTTCTCATGGGGGCGCGCCCGGCATCCGAAGCCGCGGCGCGGGGCGTGGCTCGAGACGAAGGGAGGACGCGTCATGCAGGAACGCACACTGGGGCGTGACGGCCCGCGGGTCTCGGCGCTCGGCCTCGGCTGCATGGGCATGAGCATGGCCTACGGCACTCCCGAGGAGCGCGACGAGCGCGAGTCCATCGCCACCCTCCATCGCGCGATCGAGCTGGGCGTGACCTTCTTCGACACGGCGGAGGCGTACGGCCCGTACGCGAACGAGGAGCTGCTGGCGCGCGCGCTCGAGGGCAGCCGGCGCGACCGGGTCGTGATCGCGACCAAGTTCGGCTTCACCTTCGACGACAAGGGCGCCATCGCGGGCGTCGACAGCCGGCCGGCGCACATCCGCGAGGCGGTCGAGGGCTCGCTGCGCCGGCTGCGGACGGATCACGTCGACCTGCTCTACCAGCATCGCGTCGATCCCGCGGTGCCGATCGAGGACGTCGTCGGCGCGATGGCCGCCCTCGTGCGCGAGGGGAAGGCGCGCTTCCTCGGCCTCTCCGAAGCCGGCGAGACGACGATCCGCCGCGCGCACGCCGTGCATCCCATCGCGGCGCTCCAGAGCGAGTACTCGCTCTGGGAGCGGAATCTCGAGCCGCGCCTCGTTCCTCTGCTGCGCGAGCTCGGCATCGGCCTCGTCCCGTTCGCGCCGCTCGGCCGCGGGTTCCTCACCGGATCGGTGAAGCGGGCCGAGGACTACCCGCAGGGCGATTTCCGGCGCGGCGATCCGCGCTATCAGGGCACGAACTTCGACGCCAACATGCGCGCGGCGACCGCCGTGCGCGAGCTGGCCGCGCGCAAGGGTGCGACGCCCGGACAGATCGCGCTCGCCTGGCTGCTGCACAAGGGACCGGACATCGTGCCGATCCCCGGGACCAAGCAGCGGCGTTATCTCGAGGAGAACGTGGGCGCGGTCTCCGTCTCGCTCGACGCCGCGGAGATGGCCGCGCTCGATGCCGCGCTCGGCCCCGACAAGGTGTCGGGCCCGCGCTACGGGCCGAAGCAGGCGGCGATGGTGGACCGATCGTGACGCCCGACCCGCGCGGAAGGGAGCCTCGATGGTGATGGACCCGCGCCTGAGCGAGTGGGCGAGCTACTACGTCGTCGTCGGCTCCTCCGGCGCGGCGCTGATCGGGCTCCAGTTCGTCGTGATCACGCTGATCGCGGCCTTGCGCCGGCGCACCGCGGCGGACACGCTCGGCGCCTTCGGGACACCGACCGTCGTGCTCTTCGCCGGCGCCCTGATCGTGTCCTTGGTCATGAGCGCTCCGTGGCAGTCGCTCGCTGCCGTCTCGATCGCGCTCGTCCTGTGCGGATTGGGCGGGCTGGTCTACGGAGCCGTGGTCGTCCTGCGTGCCCGGAAGCAATCGGGCTACGAGCCGGTGTGGGAAGACTGGCTCTGGTTCGCGATCCTCCCGTGCGGCGCCTGCGCGGCTCTCCTGGTGGGGGCCCTGTTCCTGCGCGCCTCCACGGTGTCCGCGCTGTACGTGATCGGCGCGGCCGCGCTCGCCCTGCTGCTCATCGGGATCCACAACGCCTGGGACACGATCACGCACCTCGTCGTCAGCGGCTCCCAGGATGAAGAGCAAGAGACGGAGTGAGGTCTCCCATGCGCATCGGGATTCTCGGTTCGGGACTGATGGGCGGAAAGCTCGGTACCCTCTTCGCGCGCGCCGGGCACGAGGTGATCTTCAGCTACGCCCGCAGCGAGCGGAAGCTGAAGCGGCTCGCCCGCGAGGCGCGAGGGACCGCGCGGGCGGGCACTCCGGGCGGGGCCGCGCGCGAGTCCGACACGTTGCTGCTGGCCGTGCACTGGTCCCGGATCGACGACGTGCTCAGGCAGGCGGGCGATCTCTCGGGCAAGGTGATCATTACCTGCTCGCTCCCGATGAACGCGGCCAACACCGATCTCGTGATCGCGCACACCCTCTCGGGCGCGGAGGCGCTCGCCCGGAAGGTGCGCAAGGCCCGTGTCGTCTCCGCATTCGGCACCGTGCCGAGCGAAGTGCTGTTCCCGGTCTACGAGTCGAGGCGCAGGAGTGCGCGGCCGGGCCTGCTCTACTGCGGAGACCATGCAGGGGCGAAGGAGACCGTAGCGAAGCTGATCCGCGATGTCGGCTTCGACCCGGTGGACGCCGGGCCGCTGCGGATCGCCCGCTACCTCGAGCCGTTCACGCTGCTCATCGCCCAGCTCGCGTACGAGGTCGGGAAAGGTCCCGAGCTCGCGTACCGCTTCCAGCGGTTCGGGAGCTAGCGAAGGGCGGGTGCGATCACTCGCTCCCGCGCTTCGCCACGGCCTGCGCCAGCTCGAGCCGCAGCCGCAGCACGTCCTCGCGGATGCGCAGCTCGCTCTGCCGCGTCACCTGGTCCACGAAGTAGGGAAGACCGAAGCCGACGAAGAACACCAGGCCGTAGAGGATGGTCCGAATTCCCACCACCACGTCGGCCGACGTCATCCCCACCCAGAGCATGAGCCCCATCAGCAGGGCCATGAAGATCCAGATGAGCTGCGAGCGGATCACGGTATGGAACCGCAGGTTCTCGCGGCCGCTGCGCAGTGACGCCAGCGCCGCCAGTCCCCAGCCCACGCTGAAGAGCAGGCCGATGGCGAGCCCCACGACGACCGTCACCCGCGGGTGTCCCGGCAGCCTGAGGAACTGGGCGACGAAGAAGATCGTCAGCCCGAGCGACATCAGCAGGCCGAACGCGTGCACCCCGCGCTGGGCCGGAGTGAGCCGCCGCTCGACCAGCCCGCGCAGGCTCTCGAGGTACTTCCTCTCCAGCTCGGCCGTCGCCGGCTCGGCGTCGAGCAGTCCGTTCCGCAATCTGGTTTCGTTCATCTCAGTCGCCTCCTTCGAGCAGCGCCCGCAGCGCACGCTTGGCGTAGTGCAGCCGTGACTTGATCGTTCCCTCCGCGGCGTCGGTGATGATCGCGATCTCCGCCACCGAGAACCCTTCCAGGAAGTGGAGCGTGAGCGCCTCGCGGTGGGCCAGGCCGAGCCGGGCCAGCGCGCGGTGGACATCCATCGCATGGAACCCCGCCAGCGAGGGCTCCGGATCCTCGGCCGGCAGTTCGGGCTCGTCATCGCCCTCGGGCAGCGGCTCCGCGGGGCGCCTCCGTCGCCGCAGCGTGAACGCGGCGCTCCGCGCCACGATGTAGAGCCACGCCGGCAGCGCCCTGCCGTCCCGGACCCCCGCGAGCCGGCCCATCACGCGGATCCAGGTCTCCTGCAGGGCGTCCCACGCGTCCTCCTCGGAGGCGAGCAGTCGCCGCAGGTAGTAGAGGAGGGGGCGTTCCCAGAGCGCCACCAGCTCGGGCAGCGCCTGCGGGTCGCCCCGGCGGTGCCTGAGCAACAGCAGCTCGCTCTGGATCGCCGCCTCTCGCACGATCATGCCGGCCTCCCGGTGAAATGTCCGATCAGAGGACGCCGCGGGGGTCCCGGAGGTTCAATGCCGCGCCGCGGAGCACCCCCTGACACGGACCGGAAGCGCCGCTCGCCGGGGACCCGGGGTGATGGTAGGTTTCCCCGGCTCCCACGACCCGTGCGGCGCGGGCCACGCGGCCCGCGCGCGCCGGGTCACCCCGGGTCGAGCGCGAGCTTCGCCCACGGAACCCTATGGAGGAGAAGACGACGATGAAGCGCCTGTTCCTGATCGCCGCGATGCTGTGCGTGGCCGGAGGCGTGCTGGCCGCGGAGGCTCCGAAGAAGACCGCGAAACCCACCCCGGCCCCGGTGAAGGACTCCGCCATGCAGCAGATCGATCAGTTCATCGCCAGCGCGAAGGTCGACAAGACCAAGCCCGATTGGAAGACCCATCTGCCCAAGCCCCCCGTCGCCACCTTCGACAAGGCGCACAAGTACTACGCGCGCATGGTCACGAACAAGGGCCCGATCCTGATCCAGTTCATGCCCGGCGTCGCGCCCATGCACGTCACGAACTTCGTCTACCTGTCGAAGCTGGGCTTCTACAACGGCACGAAGTTCCACCGCGTGATCCCCGGCTTCATGGCGCAGGGCGGCGATCCGCTCGGGAACGGCACCGGAGGCCCGGGCTACGGATTCGGCGGCGAGTTCAGCCCGAACGTCAAGCACGATCAGCCCGGCCGCCTGTCCATGGCCAACACGGGACAGCCGGACTCCGACGGCAGCCAGTTCTTCCTCACCTTCAAGCCCACGCCCTGGCTCGACGGCAAGCACACCGTCTTCGGCGAAGTGATCGAGGGCATGGACACGCTGAAGAAGCTCGAAGCGGCGGGCAGCGCCAATCAGGGCGTGCCCACCGAGCCGCTCACGCTCGAGAAGGTGACGATCGAGGTGAAGTAGCGGATTCACTCGACATGTCCGGGCGGCCGCAGTCAGGCCGCCCGGGTGCTGTCGGGCGCCCGAGTGCACGGACCGCCCCGTTCCCCACGCCCCCGACTGGAGGCTCCTCGGATGAGATCGAACGCTTTGCGTCTGCTCACCGCCGTTCTCGTGGTCGCCTGCGTCTGCGCGGGCGTCTCGAGCGCCCAGACCGTGAAGGCGCCGAAACAGAAGAAGGCGCTGCCGGCCGCGACCCAGCAGGCCGCGCCGCAGCAGCCGAGCGCCGCGACGGATTCCATGATGGCCCAGATGACGCGGATCGGCACGCCCGGGCCGCAGCATCAGGCGCTCCAGGCGATGGAAGGGACCTGGAAGGCGTCGGCGAAGACCTACGGCCCGACCGGCGAGGCCAGCGTCAGCGAGGGCACGTCCGAGAACCATATGATCCTCGGCGGCCGCTATCTGGAGCAGCGCTTCACCAGCACGATGATGAACCAGCCGTTCACGGGCTACGGCCTCACCGGCTACGACAACGCGGCGCAGAAGTACGTGTTCGTGTGGGTCGACAACTCGAGCACGTCGATCCTGAGCGGCACCGGCACGATGGACGACGCGAGCAGGACGCTCACGCTGACCGGGACCACTCCCGGGCCGGACGGGAAGCCGATGGACGTGCGCATGGTGACGAAGATCGTGGACGCGAACACCCACACCTTCTCGATGTACGGCCCGATAGGGAGCAACCCGGACGCGCTGGTGATGGAGATCACGTACACGAAACAGTAGCGGGCTCGGCCGGCCCCCGGCGCATGGAAGCCCGAGCGCGCCCCGGCCGCGCGGCGTAGAATCGCTGCGGAGACCATCCGTGCCCGAGACCGCTTCGCCCTCACGCCCCGCATCACCCCACGAGGCCCGCTGGTGGGACGTCGCCCCCGACGGCCGCGTCCACTGCTTCCTCTGCCCGCGCCATTGCCGGCTGCGTGACGGCCAGGCCGGCTTCTGCTCGATCCGCGCGAACCGCGGCGGCCGCCTGCGCGATCTCGCCTACGGCGCGCCCGCCGCGGTGCACGTCGACCCGATCGAGAAGAAGCCGCTCTATCACTTCCTGCCCGGATCGTCCGTGCTCTCGCTGGGCGCGGTGGGCTGCAGCCTGGCCTGCTCGTTCTGCCAGAACTGGGACCTGTCGCGCAGCCGTCCGGAGACGAGCGCCCACACGTGGCTCCCTCCCGACGAAGTGGTCGCGCTCGCGCTGCGGCAGGGCTGCTCCTCGATCGCCTTCACCTACAACGAGCCCACGATCTGGGCCGAGTACGTGCTCGACGTCTGCGCGGCCGCGCGGGGGTCCGGGCTCGCCATGGTGATGGTGACGAACGGGTACATCACGCCCGAGGCGTTCCACGACGTCTACGACCGCATCGATGCCGCGAACGTGGACTTGAAGGCGCTGTCGGAGGACTTCTACCGGAAGCTCGCGCGGGCGCGGCTCGAGCCGGTGCTCGAGACTCTGCGCCGGCTCGCCGCCGAGACCCGCGTGTGGGTCGAGGTCACGAACCTCGTGATCCCCTCGCTCAACGACGACCCCGACGATCTGCGGCGTCTCTCGGACTGGGTGGTCGGGCACCTCGGGCCCGACGTGCCGCTCCACTTCTCGGCCTTCCACCCGGATCACGAGCTGCGCGACCTGCCGCCGACCCCGCCCGAGACCCTGCGCGCGGCCCGGCGCATCGCGCGCGCCGCGGGCCTGCGTCACGTGTACGAGGGCAACGTGCAGGGTGAAGGCAGCCACACCCGCTGCCCCGGCTGCGATCGCACGCTCATCCGGCGCTCGTGGAACCAGGTGCTTGAGAGCCGGATCGAGCGCGGCCGCTGCCCCGATTGCGGCACGGCCATCGCGGGGCGCTGGAGCTAGCCGAGCCTGACTCGGCGCGGGCCGCGCCCCCCGCGCCGCTGCGCACGAGCACGAGAGACGCGTTGCCGCCCGCTGCGGTTCGATCTACGGTACCCGCGCTCAGGCGTGACCGCGGCGCCCGCCGGCTCGTTCGACCGAGCGCGCGATCGCTCGCAGCACGGTCCCGGCGAACGCCGGTGATCACCGCATGCGGCCGCGGGCGCTCGTTTGCGTCTTCCTCGGAGGTCCCATGAGAACGTGGCTCGCTCTCGTCGTCCTCGTCGTCGCGGCCGGCGCGACCGCCTCGGCCGCCGCCCAGCGCAACTCTCCCCCGCGGAAAGGTCCGGCCATGTCCCTGCGCCTCACGTCGACCGCTTTCGAGCCTCAGGGCGAGATCCCGAAGCGCCACACCTGCGATGGCGAGGACGTCTCGCCTCCGCTCGAATGGTCGGGCGCGCCCGCGGGCACGCGCGCCTTCGCCCTGATCGTGGACGACCCCGACGCGCCGGATCCCGCGGCACCGAAGACCGTGTGGGTGCACTGGGTGCTCTACGACATTCCGGGCGTGAGCACGTCCCTGGGCGAGGCCAAGAGCGCGAAGGACCTGCCCAAGGGAACGCTCGAGGGGCTGAACGACTGGAAGCAGCCGGGCTGGCGCGGTCCCTGCCCGCCGATCGGACGGCATCGCTACTTCTTCAAGCTCTACGCGCTCGGCGCGCAGCTCTCGGACCTGAAGCACCCGAACAAGGCGGCGCTCGAGAAGGCCATGAAGGGGCACATCCTCGCCCAGGCCGAGCTGATCGGCCGCTATCAACGCACCCATTGACGCGGCCCCGTGGGCCGCACGAGGCGATCGCATGGCGCAGTCGCAGGAGGTGCACGTGATCCCGCTGCCGCGGCCGGACCTCGGCGCGGCGGCTTCGTTGCAGCGCGCGTTCGAGGAGCGGCGCTCCACGCGCGAGTTCGCGAAGACCGCGCTGCCGCTGACGAAGGCGGCGAGCCTGCTGTGGGCGGCGCAGGGCCCGACCGGCACGGGGCACAGGACGAACCCTTCGGCCGGCGCCACGTATCCGCTCGAGACGTATCTCGTCGCCGGCGCGGTCGAGGGCCTGGCGCCGGGGCTCTACCGCTATCGCTCGCAGGGACACGCGCTCGAACAGGTCTCCGCCCGGGACCTCCGCGCCGATCTCGTGCCCGCGGCGGCGGGGCAGGAGTTCCTGCGCGAAGCGCCCTGCGCGATCGCGATCGCGGCCGTGCTCGAGCGCACCTCACACAAGTACGGCGCCCGAGCGCGGCGCTACGTGGACATGGAGGTGGGCGCGGTCACGCAGAGCGTCCACCTCGCGGCCGCGGCGCTCGGTCTCGGCACCGTGATCGTCGGCGCCTTCGAGGACGCGGCCGTGAAGCGCGTGCTCGGACTGCCCGCTGACGAGGAGCCGCTCGCGCTCATGGCCATCGGAAGCCCGAAGTGACATCCACCCCACACGAGGATCACCGCGTCGTCCCGAACCGGAGGCCGTTCATGTTCGCCCGCGTCCTGCTGACCTCTCTCGCCCTGCTCCTGCCCTCGAGCGTCCTCGCCGCGCCGCAGAGCCCCGCCGCCACCGGCAACGAGTCGATCTCCCTGCCCAAGCCGGACCTGCAGGGCAAGATGACGCTGAACCAGGCCCTCGCCACGCGCCGCTCGGTGCGCGAGTACGCCGCCGGGCCGCTCACGCTCGGCCAGGTGTCGCAGATCCTGTGGGCCGCGCACGGCATCACGGGCCCGAACGGCAAGCGCACCACGCCCTCGGCGCGCGCCGTCTATCCGCTCCAGGTCTGGCTCGTGGCCAACGACGTCACCGGCCTCCCGCAGGGCATCTACCGCTACGTGCCCGAGGGGCACGCGCTCGCGACCGTGTCGCCCGGCGACCATCGCGCTCCGATCACCGCGGCTGCTTCGGGCCAGAAGAGCGTCGAGACCGCGCCGGCGGTCGTGGCGATCGTGGGCGACAGCGTGCTCGCGGTGGAGAAGTTCCACGGGCACACGCTGGACTGGCTCGGCATGGAGGCCGGCTTCGTCATCCAGGACGTCTACCTCGAGACCAACGCGCTCGGCCTCGGCACCGTGATGGTGGGCGGCTTCCAGTACGCGGCCGCGCGGCAGGCGCTCGCGCTGCCCGAGAACCTCGTGCCGCTCGGCTTCATGCCGATCGGGCGGAAGAAGTAGCGGGAGCGAGCCGGGATCGCCCCGCGCGTTCGTCGCGCGAACGTGCGGAGGCAGCAGCGCGGGGG
>DATKKO010000193.1:0-3043 GCA_035542955.1 Terriglobales bacterium | reverse complement strand
ATCGGCCGCGAGGCGGTGGGGCGCGCGCGGCGCGCGGGCGCGGACCACGCCGAAGCGTGCCTCGAGAGCCTGCGGGCGTTCACCGTGAGCGCGCGCGCCGGCGCGGTCGAGAGCTTCCGCCGGAGCGTGACGCGCGGCATCGGACTGCGCGTGCTCGCGCGCGGGGCGCAGGGATTCGTCTCCACCACCGATCTCGCCCCGGATTCGCTGGACGATCTCGCGCGCCACGCGGTAGCGCTGGCCCGCTTCTCCACGCCCGACCCCGCGAACGCGTTCCCCACGCCGGAGGAGGCGCCGGAGGAGCCCGGTCTCGACCTGGGCCTCGTCGATCCTGCGATCCTCGCGCTGCCCGCCGAGCGCGCGATCGAGATGGCGCTCACGCTGGAGCGCGCGGCGCTGGCCTACGACCCGCGCATCCGCCGCACCGAAGGCGCGCGGGTCTCCGCGCACGACGGCCACGCGGCGATCGTGAACTCGAACGGGCTCGAGCGCGCCTCCTCGGGGACCACCGTGAGCGCAAGCGTGTCGCCGCTCGCCGACGAAGGTGGAGGCAAGCAGCAGACGGGCTGGTACGGGATGACGAAGTGCCGGCTGGACGCGCTCCGGGACCTCGAGGCGATCGCGCGCGAGGCGGCGCGCCGCGCGGTCGCGCGCCTCGGGGCGCGCGCGGTGCCGACCGCGCGCGTGCCCGTGATCTTCTCGCCCGAGATCGCGGCCTCGTGGATCGGCGACATGTTCGACGCGTTCAGCGGCGAGTCCCACCTGAAGGGCACCTCGTGGCTCACCGGGCGGCTGGGCGAGACCATCGCCTCGGATCTCGTCACGCTGGTGGACGACGGGCGGCTCCCGGGGGGCGTGGGCAGCGAACCCTTCGACGGCGAGGGCATGCCCACGCGGGGGACCGTGCTCGTCGACCGCGGCCGCTTCGCCGCGATCCTCTACGACCACTACCACGCGCGCCGCGCGGGCACGCGCTCCACGGGCAGCGCCGTGCGCGGCTACGCCTCGACGCCCGGCATCGGCTCACACAACCTCTTCGTCGAGGCCGGCGCCGAAAGCCCCGAGTCCATCCTCGCCCGCGTCGAGCGCGGCTTCTTCATGGACGACCAGGGCTCGTACGGCTTCAACCCCACGACGGGCGACTACTCCTTCCAGGCACAGGGATTCTGGGTCGAGCGCGGCGCCAAGGTCTTCCCGGTCGAGGGCGTGACCGTGGCCTCGAACTCGCTCGACATGCTGCGCAACGTGGTCGCGGTGGGCAGTGACCTCGAGTTCCTCGGCAGCACCGCGAGCCCGACGCTGCTCATCGCCGAGATGACGGTGAGCGGGGGGTAGCGGCGGCAGGGGACGAGTCCGGAGGGGCAAGGCGGCGTCCGGCGCACTCGGCCGGGCTCCGCGCTCCCGGGATCGCCCAGCCCTGCCCGTCCCCGCGCTTGGTGCCTGCGGCGATTCTGTGTAGTTTGGGCCGCCTGACGCCGCTTCTCCTCGGAGCGGCTTCAGCGTTCGGCGGCACCGGCTGGGTGCCCGGGTCATCAGCAGGGAGCGACGGCCGCCGAACGGCGGCGAACGCTGCTCGAAGGAGACTCCCACGGCCACCAGCACGCTCAATGGTCTGGCCCGCGCTGGCGCAAGGAGCCTGGGTCTGCGCCGCCCGGACAACAAGTGGCTCGTCGCCTTCTCGGTGAGCTTCGGGGCGATGATGGCGACCATCGACGTCTCGATCGTCAACGTCGCGTTGCCGGACATCCGCGGCTCGATGGGCGCCTCGATCGAGCAGATGACCGCCGTGGCGACTGCGTTCGCCATCGCGCAGGTCATCGTAATGCCGCTCACCGCCTTCCTCGGCCGGCTGGTCGGGCAGAAGCGGATCTACCTCTTCTGCCTCGGCCTGTTCCTCGTCGGCTCGATGCTCTGCGGTCTCGCGCACACGCTGCCCCAGCTCATCGCCGCGCGCGCGCTGCAGGGCTTCGGCGCGGGCGCCCTGCAGCCCAGCCAGATCGCGATCCTGCGGCAGACGTTCCCGCCCCGGGAGCAGGGCATGGCGCTGGCGATCGTGGGCATGGTGATCGTGGTCGGCCCGGCGATCGGGCCGACCCTCGGCGGCTGGATCGTGGACAACTGGTCCTGGCCCTGGATCTTCTACATCAACCTGCCGGTGGGCATCGCGGGCATCCTGGCCACGAACGCGTTCGTCCACGAGCCCGAGGACATCCGGGCCGCCAATCGCGAGCAAGCCGAGCGCATGCGCAAGAACCTCGACTGGCAGGGCATCACCTTCATGAGCGTGGGCCTGGCTTCGCTGCAGTACGTGCTCCAGGAGGGCAACCGCCTCGACTGGTTCGACTCCCGGCTCGTCACCGCCGGGATCGTGACAGCGGCGGTCTGCCTCGTCGCCTTCGTGATCCAGGAGCTGCGCGCGCCGGCCCCGGCCGTGAACCTGCGGCTGTTCCGCGACCCCGTCTTCGCCGCGGGCACGTTCATCGGCGCGATCATGTTCGCGAACCTGATGTCGAACATGTTCCTGCTCCCGGTCTACATGCAGGAGCTGCTGGGGTTCACCGCGCTCAAGTCGGGGGTCGCGCTCATGCCGCGCGCGCTGGTGATGATGGTCGCCACGCCCATCGTGGGCCGGCTCTACAACTACGTCTCGCCGCGGCTCATGATCGCAGTCGGCGTGATCTGCGTCGCGCTCGGCTCGATCGACATGGGGCACTTCACGCTCCAGACCAGCGACGTGGGCATCATCCGCGTGCTCCTCCTGCAGGGCATCGGCTTCTCGTGCCTGTTCGTGCCGCTCACCACCGTGGCGCTGAGCCACGTCCACCGCACGCAGCTGACCGACGCGGGTGGGCTCAACTCGCTGGTGCGGCAGCTCGGCGGCTCGGTGGGGCTTGCGATCTACGGACAGCTCCTCGAGCAGTACACGACCCGCGCGCGCGACGCGATGCTCCCCTACATCGACCCGCACCGACTCGACGTGATGATGCGGGTGCAGCAGATCACCCGCGGTCTCATGGCCCGCGGCCTGGACGCGACCACCGCG
>DATKKO010000192.1:0-7950 GCA_035542955.1 Terriglobales bacterium | reverse complement strand
ATCCTCCCGGTCCTTGCATCCCACGACAGCACCTCGACGGGCATCCTCTGGTTGACGATCTTCCCGATCTTCTCCGAGCTGCCGTCCGCGAGGACCACGCGGGTGCTGTAGTGGAAGCAACCGAACATGACGCCGATCTGCATGCGGATCTGGTTGATGAAGATCACGCAGGTCTTGCTCTTCGAGATCGAGCCGGCGAGCTTGCGCAGCGCCTGCGACATGAGCCGGGCCTGGAGCCCGACGTGCGAGTCGCCCATCTCGCCCTCGATCTCGGCGCGCGGCACCAGGGCCGCGACCGAGTCCACCACGACCACGTCCACCGCGCCCGAGCGCACGAGATGGTCGGCGATCTCGAGCGCCTCCTCGCCGGTGTCGGGCTGGGCCACGTGCAGGTTGGCGATGTCCACGCCGAGCCGCTGCGCGTAGGAGGCGTCGAGGGCGTGCTCGGCGTCGATGAACACGGCGTTGCCGCCCAGCTTCTGCGCGTTGGCGATGATCGTGAGCGCGAGCGTGGTCTTGCCCGACGACTCGGGCCCGTAGATCTCGACCACGCGCCCGCGCGGCACGCCGCCGACGCCCAGCGCCAGGTCGAGTCCGATCGATCCCGTGGAGATCACGTCCACCGGGAGCACGTGCTCCTCGCCCAGCTTCATGATGGCGCCCTTGCCGAACTGCTTCTCGATCTGCTGGAGGGCGAGTTCGAGCGCCTTGGTCTTCTCCTTGGAGGTCGGCGGCGTGAGCATGGTCTGCGTCTCCTTCGCAGGGGCTGCGCGGTCTCGATGGGGCTCGTGCGGGGACGACCCGCACAAGATAGGCGACCCGAAGTCCCGGGTCACGAGCGACTTTGCCCGATACTACACATTTGGGCAGTAGAGGCAAACCGGAAACGCGCGGCCGGGGGCAGAGCCCGCCCGGGAGCGCCGTTCAGGGCGCCGGGTGGGCGCCCAGCCGCGCGAGGAAAGGCCGCTCCCGCGCGGAATCGGAGACGAAATCGAAGTAGAAGCGCCTGGCCCGAACGTAGGCCGCTGCCACCTGGGCCTCGGCATGGCGCGGCATCGAGGCGATCGCCGTGTCCAGGAGCCGGGGGAAGTCCTCCACCCGCGCCCCGCGCCTTCTCCACTCCGCGACCAGCGCCGGGTTCCAGTGGAGCAACCGGCATTTCGTCCCGCCGAAGTCGGCGTAGACGTTGGGGAGCGAGTCGCTGAGCGGTGCGTCGGTGTGCAGCGCCAGGTCGGCGCGCCGCTGGCGGACGAGGTAATCGAGAGTCGCGTGCTTCTCGTGGCCCACGCGACCGCGGGTCTCGAGCTTCTGCCGCGCGATCAGCCGATCCGTGAGCCCCGCCTCGCTCTCGATCGCGACCGCGGGGCGCGCGTAGTAGGTGATCCGCGCGCCTCCGCCCCAGAACGCCACGATGGCGGGAGTTCCCGCGAGATACCGGCCCAGCGTCGTGCCCATCCGGCGTTCGGCGGCCGTGAGCGAATCCGGATACCACGCCCACTCGTTCGTGATCCCCGCGACCTGCTCGGTGCCCCAGATCGGCTCGGGCGACCACTCCAGCGCGGCGAGCGCGAGCGCCGTGGCGGCGAGGCCCACGTTCCAGCGCCACGCGAGCACCGGCGTGAGCACCAGCTCCGCGAGCACGAGCAGGAACGGGGTGACCGGGATCAGCATGCGGGCGAACATGAAGTCGCCGCCCACGCGGGTCACGTAGAGGAGCAGACCCGCGGCGAAGGCCGTGGCCAGCGCCGGCTCGGCCATCTCCGCGCGATCCCGGAAGCGCCTGCGCCTCGGCAGGGCCATCTGCTGGAGGGCCACGGCGGCCCAGAGGGCCGGGAGCGCGGCCGCGAGCAGCCAGTACTTCTGGAAGTAGAGCTGGGCGTAGAACACGCCCTGGTCCCACCAGGCCTGGCCGCCGGACTTCGCATAGAAGGTGTTGGGGAAGAAGTCCCCGTAGTAGGCCACGCGCCAGATCGTGAACGGGATCCACAGGGCGAGGAACGCGAGCGCGAAGGCAGCGAGGGCGCGCCCGGAGCGCCGGAACCACCCGATGAACGCGGCTGCGAGCGCGGCGAAGATCAGGCCCTCCGGCCGCGTCATGGTCGCGAGGGCGAGCGCGACCCCCGCCGACGCCGACGCCGTCGTCGTCCGCGTGCGCGCGAGCAGGAGCACGTAGCCGAGCACGAGCAGAGCGGTGAAGAGCGAGGTCTCGAGCCCGCTGGTCGCGAATCGCTGCCAGTCGGGATGGACCGCGGCCAGCAGCGCGGCGATCGGCAGCGCGAACGCGGCGGCCTCGCCGGCGCGGCGGCGCGCGTGGAACGCGAGCAGAGCGACCGCGCCCGCGTAGGCGGCGATCCCCCAGACGATCGCCCAGGCCTCGGCGTCCGCGCCGAGCCGCAGGCCCAGCGCGACCAGCATCGTCCACAGGAAGTTCGTGTAGCCTTCGACGCGCTCGCCCGCGTTGAAGACGAGACCGTGCCCGCGCACCAGGTTCTCGGCGTAGCGGAACGAGATGAACGCGTCGTCGCAGGTCCACGCCCGATGCGCCGCCGCGAACACGGCGATCGCCAGGGCGAGCGCGCAGGCGCCGAGGAACACGCCGCGCGGGAATCCGCGCGCGACCGCGGGCGCCGCGGCGTCCGCGCGATGTGAGCGACGCCCGCGCGCGCTCACGGCGCGGCGGGCGGCCGTCCCACCCCGAGCCTCGGGTCCGCCTGGATCGTGTAGATCGAGCCGCGCGGGTTGAGCTGGCTGCGGACCACGCAGAGCCGGTCCACGGTGAAGCGCGGCGGACTCTCCACGGGAGCGCCGGCGAGCGTCGCGGTCCAGTCGGGTCCCGCCGCGCGCACGCGGCCCAGCGTGAGATGCGCCGAGAACGGCCGACCCTCGGGCGCGAAGCCGCGCTTGTCGAGCGCGCGATCGAGATCGCGCGCGAGCGTCACCAGCGCCTCGGCCCCCGCGCTCATCCCGATCCAGATCACGCGCGCCCGCCGCGCGCTGGGGAAGGCGCCCAGGCCGCCGAGCGCGGCCTCGAACGCGCTCGAGCGCGAGGCCGCCTCAATCGCGGCCTCCGCGATCCGGCGCGCGCCGTCGTCGCCGACCTCGCCGAGGAAGCGCATCGTGTAGTGGAGGTTCTCGAGCTTGACCCACGACACGCCGTCGTCGGGCCGCCGCAGGGTCTCGATCACGCGATGGGCCGCGCGCTGGACCTCGGAGGGCGGGAAGACCGCGACGAAGAGCCGCATCAGCCTTCGCTCCCGCCTTCCGTCTTCGGCGCTCGCGCGCGCCGCGCGGGCGCGCGGGTGCGAGCCGGCGCCGCGGAGGTCGCGGCGCGCGCCTGCCGCTCGAGCTGCGGCTCGAGCGGCAGGCCCAGCACGCTGCGGCGCACGAGGTCGAGCGCGGTCTGCGCGCTGCGCTCGCGGATCGTCGCCCGCGTGCCCGCGAACTGGAAGCGGCGCACCGCCTCGCCGGCCGGCGAGGAGAGCGCGATGAACACCGTGCCCACGGGCTTCTCGTCGCTGCCTCCCTCGGGCCCCGCCACGCCCGTGAGGCCGACGCCCACCTCGACGCCCGCGCGATGACGCGCGCCGCGCGCCATCTGCTCGGCCACGGGCGCGCTGACCGCGCCGTGCGCGGCGAGATCGCCCTCGGAGACGCCGAGCAGCTCGACCTTGGCGTCGTTCGTGTAGGGGATGAAGCCGCGATCGAAGTAGCGCGACGAGCCGCTCACGTCGGTGATGCGCTTGGCGAGCAGCCCGGCCGTGCACGATTCGGCGACCGCGATCCTCCAGCCGCGCCCGAGCAGCGCCTCGCCCAAGACCTCCTCCATGGTGTGGTCGTCCTCGGCGTAGACCAGACCGCCCACGATCCCGGACAGCTCGCGGTGCGCGCGCTCGGCGACGTCCCGCACCTGCGTCGCCTCTGGGCCGGTCACGGTCACGCGCAGGTCCACGCCGAAGTAGCTGGGCAGATACGCGAGCGCGGCGCCGGGCCAGCCCTGGGGCAGGTTTCCGATCGCCTCGTGGAGCTGGCTCTCGTAGGCGCCCAGCGTGCGCAGCGTGAAGGTCTCGATCGCGCGGTTCGTCCGCTGGCGCAGGTACGGGACCACGTGATCGTTGGCGAGCGCCTCCATCTCGTGCGGCACCCCGGGCAGGAGGATCACGGGCTTGTCGCCCTGCTGGATCAGGATGCCCGGCGCCGACCCGAGGGGGCTGATCCAGGCGGTCGCCCCGCGCGGCAGCAGCGCCATGCTCTCGATCAGGGCGGGCAGCTTGCGGCCGGATCGCTTCGCGCGGCCGCGGACGTGCTCGAGCACCTGCTCGTCGAGCTGGAGGGGCCGCACGAGCGCGGTGGCGATCGCCTTGCGGGTGACGTCGTCGGGCGTGGGACCGAGCCCGCCGGTCATCACCACGCCGTCCGCCCGCTCGAGGGCGCGCTTGAGCGCTTCGGCGATCTTCTCCGCCGAGTCGCCGACCGTCGTGTGCCAGGCCACCTGCACGCTCGCCCGCTCGAGGGTGCGCGCGAGCCAGGCGAAGTTCGTGTCGAGCGTGCGGCCGGAGAGCACTTCGTTGCCGATGGTGACGATCTCGATCTGCACGGCGCTCGCTCCAGGGTTGGGGGGACCGGCTCTCGCGGAGCCCGAGCGGAAGCGCGACTGTGCCGCAAGCGGAAGGTGCGCGCAAACGCGGCCGCGGCGGGCGCGGCCGGACGGCCCTGCGCCCAGGAACGCCGAGGGCGGCACGGGGCACCCACGCGAAGCGTGGGTCCGGTGCCGCCCGCAGCGTGAGGTGGTTCTCCGGGCTAGGATGCCTTGCGCACGTTCGACGCCTGCAGGCCCTTCGGCCCGCGCGTGACGTCGAACTCCACCGCCTCGCCCTCGGCGAGCGTCTTGAATCCCTCGCCCTTGATGGCGGAGAAGTGCACGAACACGTCCTCGCCGCCTTCCTGGGAGATGAAGCCGAAACCCTTCGCCTCGTTGAACCACTTCACCGTACCACGTGCCACCTGAAACTCCTTGCCACCGGGGTCCGAGGCCCCGACCCGTTGCCGCCTCATACGCGACGGCTGCGCGCGGCCACTGTGACCGCCCTCGTCCGGTGCGGTGCCTCAAACAAAAACCGCCAGATGCTCCTGGCGGTAGAGGTTGCTCGCGACATCCAACACCGACCGAAGTCGGATAGAACTATCCCGAAGGGGCGGCCCGAAGGCAAGCCAAATCGCGCTCTGCCGGGCGAAGTCGTTCCGGGCCAGCGGATTAGGATCAGAAAGCCAGCCCCAGCCGGCGCGCGATCCACCCGATCGCGTGCACGGCGAGGCAGGCCGTGACGCCGGCGATCACGTCGTCGGCCACGACTCCCCAGCCTCCGGGCAGCTTCTGCGCCTCGCGGGCGCCGAGCGGTTTCCAAACGTCGAAGATCCGGAAGAGGACGAAGGAAGCGGCGAACTCGGCGGGCGCCCGCGGCACGAGGAGCAACGCGAGGCTCTGGCCCACGGCTTCGTCGATCACGATCGGCTTGGCGTCGTGACCGAGGATCTTCTCCGCTGCGCCCGCCGTCCAGATCGCGAGTGCCGTGCCCGCGACGAAGAGCACCCCCAGCCAGGCGAGCGGGGGCGACGGCAGGAAGTAGCCGACGAGCGCCACGACCGCGCTGCCGGCCGTCGCGGGGGCGACCGGGACCGAGCCCACGGGGCCCAGCGTGGCGATGAAGGTCGCGATCCGCTTCACGAGCCCGATGCGTTCGGAGTGGAGGCGGTCGTGTTCGGCGGCGGGTCGGGCGGTCGCGTCTGCGAGGCCGCGCTCGCCTGCGCAGTGGCGCTCGGACCTGCGGAGATCGCGGGGGGGGTGGGCGGCTGGAGCGGCTCGCCCGAACCCAATCGCGCCAGCACCGCCTTGCAGATGGTGCGCAGGGTCTCGCTCACGCCCTTGCCCTCGCTCGCGATCGCCTCGAACTCGGGCGCCCCGGCCGGATTGAGGGCCGCACGCAGTCGCTCGACCGGCAGCGCCGCGGGCACGTCGCGCTTGTTCCATTGGAAGACGCGCGGGATGCGCTCGATCTGTCCGGGCGAAAAGCCCATCGAGTGCAGATGCGCGGTCAGATCGGCGAGCGAGTCGCGGTTCGCCTCCTCGCGCGCCGGATGCGAATCGGCCACGAAGACGAGCCCGTCCAGTCCCTGGAGCACGGCGCGGCGCGAGAGCCGGTAGTAGACCTGGCCCGGCACGGTATAGAGGTGGAAGCGGGTGAGGAATCCGTTCACCTGACCGAGATCGACGGGCAGGAAGTCGAAGAACAGCGTGCGCTCGTGATCGGTCGCGATCGAGATCAGCCGGCCGCGCCGCTCGGGGGGCAGGCGATCGTGGAGGCGACGGAGATTCGTGGTCTTTCCGCCGAGACCGGGGCCGTAATAAACGATCTTGAAGTGGATCTCGCGCGCCCGATGGTTGATGAGCGCCATAGAACTCCCCGGATGCGGGCCAGACCGGCGGCCTGGAGCCGTCCGGGCACGAGGGGACGACCGGCGCCCGCCCGTCGTTCGATCCCACCGCAGGCTCGGAGCGGATCCGCTCCCTGCGTGGCCACGGCGGGCTCCCGGCGATCGGCCCTTCGGCTCAGTCGCCGAACAGTGCGTCCACCTCCTGGCTCGCGGCCAGCGCGAACTCCGGGCTCGTCGGCTCCATCCGCTCGAGCGGCTGCAGCTCGACCTCGGCCAGCCCCGCCTTCTCGAACAGGCTGCGGAACACGCCTCCCAGCTCGTGCACCGCGCGCTTTGCGCGGAAGCGCACCAGGCCGAGCGTGCTGCGGCGATCGAACACGGTGCAGAGGATCACCCGATCGGCCATGAGGCAGGAATGGACCGAGCGGTCGCTTCCTTCGCTCACCACCGCGCTCACGCCGTCGTCACCGAGGAGCTGCGACAGCTCGGCGTTCGCGGTGAAGTCGGCCGCCGCCAGGCTCGCGAAGGCGGTCGCATCGAAATCGCCCGTGCGCCCGGCCGAGGTGATGAGCTGGCCGGAGCGGTCCACGAGATGCACGGAAAGGGCGTTCGTCCTCTCCAGCAGCTCGTTCAAGACGCGATCGATGGAGCGGAAGTCCTTTTCGAACAGAGTCCATTGAGGCATGGGTTCCCCCGCCAGTCAAAGCCCGAGGGCTCACTGGTCAGACTCCGGGCACGTCCCTGTGAACCGGGTAGATGCCTACCACGTTGCGGAATCGGGAGCAACAAGATATTCGCATTCGGCCCGGCGGGGACTCGCGGACCCCCGCTACTTCTTCTGTTCCTGCTTCTCGGGTTCCCGGCCCCCGGCGGGCACCGGGCGGGGCTCGGGCGCCGTGCGGGGCGCCGGCTGCGTCGCGCCCGGCGCCTGCACCGGGCCGGTGGCGAGGGCCGAGCCGGGGCGCGTCGCCGGCGGCGGGCCGACGAAGACGGGCTGGGTGGCCGACGTCGGCACGTCGTGCTCGTCCTCGATCTCGCCCACGATCTCCTCGAGGATGTCCTCGAGCGTCACGATGCCGAGGAAGTGCCCCGCGGAGTCCCGCACCACCGCCATGGGCCGGCGCTCGCGGCGGAACACGGTGAGCAGGCGCCCCACCGACTGGTCGGGGTCCGCGATGATCGGCGGGTACATCGCGTCCTCGAGCAGCACGGTCCGGTACTGGCTGAAGAGGTGGAACAGGTTCTTCGTGTTCACGATCCCGACGATGTTGTCCGGGTTCCCCTCCCACACCGGCATCCGGGTGTGCGCGGTCTCCCGGCAGGTCTCGAGCACGTCCTCGGGCGAGGCGTGGAGCGAGAGCGTCACCACGCGCTCGCGGGGCAGCATCACGTCCCGCACCCGCTTGCCGCTCAGGCGGAAGACGTTGCGCACGTACTCGGCCTGGTCGCTGGGCATCATGCCCGCCTCGGCGGTCTCCTCGACCAGCATGCGCAGCTCCTGCACCGAGTGGATGTCCTGGT
>DATKKO010000191.1:0-19579 GCA_035542955.1 Terriglobales bacterium | reverse complement strand
GCACGCGAGGACCGCGCCGGTGCGGGCGAGATCGGCGAGCAGCGGGCCCGCCGGTCCGATCGCGCAGGCCACGAGGGCCGCGGCGCCGAGCCAGGCCCCGGGCGCGAGGTTGGTCAGGGCGAATCCCCAGCGGGCGCGGGTGCCGATCATGTCGGCGGCGGCCAGGATCAAGATGACGAGACCGAACGCTCCGTAGCCCGCGCATGCCGCCGCGGCCACGGGCACGGGACGCGGAGCGTGCGCGGCCACGGTGAAAACGAGGACCGCGGTGAGGAGCGCGCACACCGCGCCCGCCGCGAGCATGCGGCGGGCCCGGCCACGAGCCAACAGCCAGTAGCCCGGGACCGTGCCCGCCGAGAGGAGCAGCGCCCCGAGGGCCAGCAGCCGGACAGCCGGCGCCGCACCGCGATAGCGCGGCAGCAGCCGGCCCAGCACCGGCCCCACCCACACCATGCCGACCGCGACCACGACGGGAAGCAGCAGCGCCAGGGCGCGCTGGACGCGCGCGACCTCCCGGCGCGTGCGGTCGAGGTCGCGCGCCCCACCGGTCGCCGCGACGATGCGGGGATAGAGCACGGCGGATGCGGCCTCCGGCACGTAGAACACGAGACCCGCGGCGAGAAGCCCCACGCTGTAGGCCCCGAGATCCGCGGGACTCCCGTAGTGGATCAGCGCCAGGCGATCCACCGAGCGGAGCAGCAGCGAGACTCCCATGAACGCGAAGACCACGAACCCGCCCCGCACCAGAGCCACCGCGCGCGCGGGATCGCCCGCTTGGAACGGGACGTCGGCGGCCGCGTGCCGCACCCACGCGAGCGCGAGGAGCGTTCCCGCGAGCCAGCCCCACAGCAGTCCGGGGATGCCGAACCGGCCCACGAGCAGGATGCCGAAGCCGCCGCCGACGAACACCTGCACCGCGGTCGAGCCGCCGACCAGGTCGAAGCGGCCGCGCGCGCGCAGGGCGGATCCCAGGTACTGGATCGCGAGCTGGAGCACGGCGGCGACCAGCATGAGCAGCGGCGCCTGCCAGCCCAGCGGACGCAGGATGACCGGCCGACCCGTCGCGACCGCGGCGATCACGAGCAGCGCGAAGAGCGTGCCGCCCGCGAGCACGACGCCCCATGCCGCGGCGAGCAGGCGCCGCGACTCCGCGTGATCTCCCCGTGCGGTGGAGGCGGGCAGCGTGAGGTCGAGCCCCTGCAGGGCGCCCGCCGACGCATAGCTGCCGTAGTCCAGGATCAGGTTGAGCGCGTTCCAGCTCCCAAACCCGACGGGGCCCAGCGCGGCGGCGGAGACGACGCCTCGCACGAGCAGCACCGCGCGCGACAGGTACTGGCTCGCGGCCATGCCCGCCATGTCCCGCAGGAACCGGCGCGCGCTCACGCTGCGTCCCGGAGCGCCGATTGGAGACCCATCGAGCGCTGTCGTAGAATCCGGCGCGTGAGCATCGGATCGCCTCGCGCGCAGCGCCGGGCCGGCGCGGAGACCGCGCCCGAAGCCGACCGGCGCGCGGCCGCCCGACGCGAGCGGAGCGCCGCACCGACCGCGGCCGCCGCCGGCGCGCGCCCTTGACCGCGCCCGCCGGCACGCTCGCCTCGCAGGGCGGCCCGCCCGTCCGCTCCAGCTTCCTGCCGCTTCACCGTCCCTCGATCGGCCCGCGCGAACGCGAGCGCGTGCTCCAAGTGCTCGACTCCGGCTGGATCACGACCGGTCCGCTCGCGCAGGAGCTCGCGCGCCGCATCGCGGAGCGGGCCGGAGCCCGCCACGGCCTGGCCGTCAACTCGGCGACGAGCGCGCTCCACCTGGCGCTGACCGCGTTGGGCGTCGGCCCCGGGGACGAGGTCGTGACCTCGGCCTACACCTTCGTCGCGTGCGCCAACGTGATCGAGCACGTGGGCGCCCGGGTCGTGCTCGCCGACGTCGAGCCCGACACGCTGTGCGTGGACCCGCGCGGGCTCGAGCGCGCGCTCACGCCGCGCACGCGGGCCCTGCTGCCGGTGGACTACGCGGGACAGCCCTGCGACTACGCGGCGATCGGTGCGCTCGCGCGCGACCGCGGCCTGCCCATCGTCGAGGACGCTGCCCACTCGCTCGGCGCCGCGTTCGGCGGTCGGCCCGTGGGTTCGCTCGCCACGGTGACGGCGTTCTCCTTCTATGCGACGAAGAACGTCACGACGGGCGAGGGCGGCGCGGCGGTCACGGATGATGGGGAGCTGGCCGAGCGCATGGACCGGCTGGCCCTGCACGGCATGGATCGCGACGCCTGGAAGCGCTACTCGGCCGCGGGCTCCTGGTTCTACGAGGTGGTCGCGCCCGGCTTCAAATACAATCTGAGCGACGTGCTCGCGGCTCTCGGCCTCGCCCAGCTCGAACGCTTCGACGAGATGCAGCGCCGGCGCGCGGAGCGCGTCGCGCAGTACGACGCCCTGCTCGCGGACATCCCCGGCGTGCGCCGCCCGCACACGCGGCCCGGCGCCGTGCACGCGCACCATCTCTACCCGATCGCCCTCGACCTCGAGCGCTTCACCTGCGACCGGGCGCGCTTCATCGAGGAGCTGCGCGCCGAGAACATCGGGGCGTCGGTCCACTTCATCCCGATCCACTTCCATCCATATTTCCAGGGACGCCTCGGGGCCCGCGAGGGCAGCTTCCCGATCGCGGAGGCGGCCTACCGCCGCGCGATCACGCTGCCCCTCTTCCCCGACATGACCGTGCGCGATGTCGAGGACGTGGCGGCCGCGGTGGGGAAGATCGCCGCGCATTACCGCCGCTGACCTCCGCGGCCGTCGCGCCGCTCCCGTCCACCGCCCCGGTCCGGCCGTCTCACCCCGACGACTCCTGCGCCCGCTCGAGCGAGCGCAGCGAGAGCCCCTCCCGCTGCAGGTAGAAGAACCCCACCGACGTCACCGGCAACCACTGTCCGAGCCAGTAGAACCACGAATAGGAGTTCGCGACCACGGCGTTGGTGACGCCGAACAGGATGAGGCCGGCGACGCACGCCAGGTTCATGGTGCCGATGTAGCCCGGGGCCGCGGGGGCCATGATCGCGAACGCGACGATCACCATCAGGCTGAGCCCCGCGTACCAGGGGAGATGGATGCCCAGCGCCTCGAGGCTGATCTGCTGCGCGAGCGCGAAGCAGCCGAACATGAGGAAGGAGAGCAGGAAGACCCAGAGCAGGCGGGGCGCGTCGCGGAAAAGGCCGAGCCCTTCGACGAAGTGATCGAGCGCCGCCGCGCCCCGGCCGCGGTGGCGCTCCGGCAGGAAGCGGGACAGCCGCTCGAGCAGCGAGTGGAAGAGCGTCGGCCGCCGTTCGAGGACCACGAGCACGATCGTGAGTCCCACCGTGAGCGCGATGAGCGAGGTGGCACCCGCCTGCGTCAGCTCCGCCGCCTTCGTGCCGGCACGGATCGGGTGCACGAGCAGCGTGATGCCGAGGATGGCGAGCAGGGTGAGCATGTCCACCGCGCGCTCGACCACCACGGTGGCGAGCACCATCGTCGTCGAGCACTTCTCGCGCCGGGCCAGCGCCCACGCGCGCACGAACTCCCCGAGCCGCAGCGGCAGCACGTTGTTCGCCATGAAGCCGATCATGGTGGAGCTGAACAGGCTGTCGAAGGAGGCCCGGCGGCCCGACAGCAGCGAGCGCCAGCGCACGGCGCGCAACAAGAACCCGACCAGGGTGAAGAGCATGACCAGCCCGAAGAGCGCGAGGTTCGAGCGAAGCAGCACGCTCCACACTTCGCCCAGGCGCACGCCGCGCATCGAGTACCAGACCGCGGCGACCGAGATCGCCAAGCCGATCACGAGGTGGAGCCAACGCTTCATGCGCCCTCCACGGTTCCCGGCGCGCGCGGCCCGGCCGCCTCGCGTCCCTCGAGCTCGTGGCGCAGCAGCGCCAGCTCGCGGGTGAGCGCATGGTTCTCCTGCCCGAGCCGCGAGAGCTTGACCGAGAGGTGGAGCAGCATGGCCATGGTGAAACCGAGCCCGAAGGCGAACACCGTCGAGCTCGCGCCCATCATGCCCAGCGTGCGCGTGATCCAGGTGAGCAGCGGGGTGGAGAAGCCCAGGGCCGCGATGACCACGCTGCAGATGACCCACAGCAGCGAGTACTCCTCGGAGAGCTTGCGGCGCCGGACGAGATCGAGCACGTAGAGCACGAGCAGGACCGCGCCCACCGCGGTGATGACCTGAGTACGGGACAGGAAGGCCATGGGACTCCTCAGGGCTGCGCCGGCCGCTGGAGCAGGACCATCAGCGAGGCCAGCAGGTTCTTGTATGGGTAGTAGAGCGACTTGCCGAGCGTGTAGAAGGAGCGCCCCGCCTGCCGCTCGCGCATCTCGACCGGGACCTCTTCGAGCCGGAAGCCCCGGCGGCCGAGCGCGATGAGCAACGGGGCGTCGGGGAAGTCCCTGGGAAAGTCGTGCTGGCAGACCTCCATCACGGGGCGAGCGTACGCGCGGAAGCCCGAGGTGGTGTCCGTGATGCGCTCCCCGAGCACCGCGCTCACCAGACCGGAGAAGAGCACCATTCCCAACCGGCGGGCGGCGGGCGCCCGGTAGCCGCTGCGCCGCACGTAGCGCGAGCCGATGCTCACCTGGCAGCGTCCGGCGCGCAGGGGCTCGAGCAGGGCCGGCAGGTACGCGGGATCGTGCTGGCCGTCGGCATCGAGCTGCACACCCACGTCGTAGCCGTGCTCGACCGCCCAGCGGAACCCGGTCTGGAGCGCCCCGCCCACGCCCAGGTTCACCGCGTGGCGCACCACCACCACCCCGCGACGCCGCGCGACCTCGGCGGTGCCGTCATGCGAGCCGTCGTCCACGACCAGCGCGTCCACGCCCGGCGCGGCGCGGCGCAGCTCGTCCAGGGTGACGGGCAGGCTCTCCTGCTCGTCATGCGCGGGGATGATCACCAGCACGCGCAGCTCGCTCACGACGCCCTCCGCGGCTCGGTCAGCCGGGCGAAGACCCCGAGCACGGCGAGCATGCCGCCGCGCGCCACGCGGCTCCAGGCCGATCCGAGCGGAAGCTCCGCCATCGTGTCCAGATCCACGCGCGTCACCATGCGCGTAGCGAACACGCCGGCGATCGCGAACAGGAGGAACACGGCATGGACGACGAACAGCGCGAAGACGTGGCCCTGCCACAGCCGGTCGACGATCAGCGTGAGCGCGAGGAACGGCAGCAGCAGCCCGAGCGTGATGACCACGAATTGCCCGCGCTCCCGCGCGCCGCTGGGCAGGAGCCGCGCCGAGACCGCGATCGCCGCCGCGTAGGACACGACCGCCCCGGCCAGATTCGACCACGCCGCGCCGGCGATGCCGAGGGTGAAGATGAGCGGGAAGTAGCAGCCGAACTCGGTCACGAACTTCACGAAGGACAGCGCCATCTCCGTCCCCGGGCGGCGCAGCGAACGGAACAGCATGGTGAGCGGCTGCTGCGCGGTGCGGGCCAGCGGCACCAGCGCCAGCACGCGGAGCAGCGGCACCGCGGGCAGGAACAGCGAGCTCCCCAGCACGCGCGTGATCTCGCGTGCGAAGACGAACACGCCCAGCGCGACCAGGAAGGCGAGGGTCTGGACCAGTCGGTGGGCGCGGTCGAACACGATCTTCAGCCGCTCGTCCTGCCCGCGCGTCGCCAGCCAGGTGAAGGACGGGAGCAGCGCCGAGGGCACCGAGTTCACGAACTCGCTGAAGCGCTCGATCGTCTGGTAGGCAAAGGTGAAGTAGCCGAGCGTCGTCTTGTCGAAGTAGTGCCCGACCAGGATCTTGCTCAGGTTCTGGCCCGACGTGAAGGCGATGCGCCCGCCGAGCAGGGGCAGGCAGTAGCGCCACATGCCGCGGAACAGGTCCGGCCACGGCTCGGCGGACGCCGCGGACTCGCCGTCCGGCGTCAGGCGCAGGATCCAGAACGCGGCCGCGCTCTGCGCCAGCCCCAGCGCCACCGAGAGCGCGGCGAAGCCGATGGCCAGCGCGAACAGGCCCTGGCGGCTCCACCACAGCAGCCCGACCATGACGGTCTTGGCCACGTGGAAGAGCACCGCGAGCGCGGAGACCCAGCGGAACCGCTGGAGGCCGAAGAGCGTGGCCCGGCCGGTGGTCGAGAACCCGTCGAACGCCACCGTGATCACGAGGATGGGCAGCAGCACGCGCAACTCGGGCGTGCTCCAGCGATGGACCAGGAAGGGCACGACGGCCAGCAGCGCGGCGCTCGCGAGCAGCCCGAGGCCGACCTTGATGCCGAGCGCGAGGAGCTGCGCGCGCACGAGCGTGCGCTTCTGCCGTCGCGCGTCGAACTCGGCGGCGTAGCGCTCGAGGTACATCTCGAAGTTGAGGGTCGCCGTGGTGGCGAGGCCGACGAAGGAGAGGCTGAGCGCCATGACACCGAACTTGGTCGGGCCCAGCCAGCGCATCTGCAGCATGGTGTACAGCAGGGTCGAGGCCAGGGCCGCGACCTTCTCCACCGACAGCCAGAACGCGCCGCGGGAGAAGCTGTGCGCGATCGCCCCGGGTTTCACGACGCCACCGCGGCCAGCTCAGCCTCGAGGAAGGCGCGCACGTCCGCGAGGCGGCGCACCTCCGGCGGGATGGGCCGGTTCGAGCACAGCAGCGCGGCCATGTCCGCATGCGCGGGGTCGTACCCGTGCATGGCGGCGAGCTCGCGCGCGCCCATGAACGAGGGCACCATCAGAAGACCGGGGTCCAGCAGGAAGATGTCCTCTCCATACTCCCGATCCGGGAACAGGGCGCCCGCCCGGGCGAGGTCCTCGGACCCGAGCCAGCGGCCCCATCCGGTCGCCGCCAGGACGGCTCGCACCTCGTCACGCGCGGCCGTCCCGCGCCACCAGAAACGCGCCAGGGACGAGTCGAAGAAGGGCAGGAAATCACGCGGCCAGCGACAGCGGCACGCAGCCACCGCGCCCATCACGTCCACGACACGGCGGATGTCCACCATGCCGTGATCGGACAGCAGCACGACACGCAACTCCTCGCCGCGCTCCTCCCCGCCCCGGACCACACGCCCGAGCCAGGCGTCGTAGACCGCCAGTCGCTCGCGCGTGCCCGTGCCCGCGGACCCTTCCTCGTGCAGCAGGGCGTCGAGTTCCGCAGTGTAACAGAAGAGGAAGTTCTCCGAGCCCTCGGCGAGCCGCCGCTCGACGGCGGCGAGGCTCTCCGGCTCGGGCGTTCGCCAGTTCCAGCTCCGCCACGGGATGCCGAGCCGCGCCGGCGCGTCCCAGAGGCTGCCGCCCGGGAGCCCGCCCGGCGCGAACACGTCGTCGCGCTCGGCGAGATCGAATCGCTCGAGCAGCGGACGCGGGACGTCGTAGAGGCTGAAGTAGCCGCGCACGCCCCGGCGCGCGACCAGCCGCGTGAGCAGCACCGAGAGCCTCCAGCTCCGGCGCACGCGCGGGGGCAGCAGCCCGAGCCACCGAAAGCCGCGGAACGGCGTGTCGCCGCCCCGTGCGCGCCGGTACATGAGCCAGCGCCCGTGTTCCTCGGGCAGACGGCCGGTGAAGAGAGTCGGCAGCGCGCCGGAGCTGAAACCGAGGATCGTCTCGAGCCTCCGACGGTGCGGGAGCACGCAGGCGAATCCCGGCGTGCGGGCGGCCAGCTCCCAGCCGAGCGCGTCGACGAGCAGCACGACGAGACGCCTCCTCATGCGGGCTCCGCCGTGCGCTGCCCGTCGAGCACCCAGCGATCCCAGGCGCAAACGACCGCGCGCGCGGCCCGGCTCCAGTCCGCGAGGGCCTGCGGCTCGACCACGCCCAGCGCGGCCAGCGCGCGGCGCGCGTCCCGCGGGATCGCGGTCTCGCCCCCCTCCGCCCCGGCGGCCCGGAGGAGAAGGATCGCCGCGGCCGCGTTCACGCGGTGCTGCGGCGTGCCGCGCAGCGCATGCAGCAGGCGCGAGGCGGGCGACGGCCCGCGGCCGCTGCGGGCCGGCCAGAGCAGCGCGCAACGCAGCCGCCGCCGGAGCGGCGCGCGACGCGCGGAGCGCAGTGCGTCCGCCAACGAGGGCCCGACCCGCTCCCGCCAGACCGCAGCCCAGGCCTCCACTACCGCCTGCCATTCGCAGCGGGCCGCGGCCGGATCGATCGCGTCCACCCGCCCCGAGCGCCAGGCCAGCGCCGTGTCCAGCAGCGAGCGGAAGCGGGGCGCGGCGAGCGCAGGCAGGAGTGGACGGCCGGACCGCCCCGACCACGCCGGCAGGGACGCGGCCTCTCCGATCCAGGCCCCGTCGAAGAGGGCTTCGACGCGGACGAGGTCGAGGGCGCACTTGAGCCAGGCGTGCCGCGCCTGGAGAGCGGCCAAGCCGACCGAACCATCGGGCCGGCACGCGAGCAGGTCGAACGCGCGGTTCTCGAGCAGGAGCCGAATCTCCTCCTCGCTCACGTCGGCGGGCCGCCAATCCGGAACGCGCCCGAGCCACGAGGCGTCACCCTTGGCCACGCGCCCGCGCCGCTTCAGTTCGAGCGTCGCGGGACGCGCCGCGAGCCGGCCGAGGTCCCTGGGGACGACGAACGCCACCTCGAGCGGAGCCGCCATGCCCCACGAGAGCAGGCGCGCGCGCAGCCCGGCCTGGTCGGCCCGCATCCGGCGGATGGCCATGCGCTGGGCCGTGCGGTCGGGGACGATGGCGTAGACATCGAGATCGGAGAGCGACAGCCGCCGCCCCTCGGCTTCGGCCCATACCGCCTCGCCCGAGGCGTGGCTGCCGCCGACGATCAGCGCGAGCGCCCCTCCTGCCCACAGGTCGGCGAGCGCCAGGGATTGGAGCAGCGGATCCGAGCCGAACAGGGCCGGCATCGGTTCCGCGGGCGCCGGGCAAGGATCGTTCACCGGATGCGGTCCGGTCCTAGAGACGGCGGTAGATGAACCCGGGGATCTCCAGCCGGCGACGGTTCAGCACGATCCCGATCACGCGGCCTCCGGAACGGCGGAGCAGATCCACGGAGCGCGCGAGCACGGGGCGCTTGGTCCGTCCCGCCTGCACCACCACCACCACGCCGTCCGCGACCTCGCCGAGCGGTCCGGCATCGGGCGACTCGAGCACCGGCGGTCCGTCGAGGACGATCCAGTCGTACCGGCTGGCCACCGCGCTCAGAGCCTCCCGCATGACCTCGGGAGCGAGCACGTGCTCCGGCCCCAGCCCCCCGGGGAGCGGGAGCAGATCGAGGTTCCGGGCGGCCGCGCCGTCCCCGGATGGCGTGCGCGCACGGCCCGCCCGCGGAGAGCCATCGGGCGCGTATCCGGGCCGGTGGGCGTGCGCGTCGGCGAGGAGCACGCGCAGCCGCGAATCGTTGGCCAGCGTGCGCGCGAACTGGGCGGCCACCGTCGAGGTGCCCTCCCCGCCCTGTGAGGCCGCAAACATGACCACGCGGGGGATGCGCTCCGTCAGCTCGGCCTCGAGGCTCACCCGCAACCCGGTCATCTCGCGCACCACGTCGCCCGGCAGGTCCACTGCCGCGTGGAACGGCAGAATCCCGGCGGGGCGCTCGACTGGCCGTCCGCCCGCCTTCTCGGTGGCGGCCCGCACCGCGGAAACCGGCGCGGGGAGCACTGCGGGCGCGGCGACGGGCGGGGATACCGAACCCGCCTTCCTCAACGCGTCGAAGATGCGGGTCATGCCGAGTGTTTCTCCGAAGCCGCGGGCCGCGGCAGCCAGCCGCGTCGCTTGCGCTCGGTAATGGCCGCGAGCACGGGCAGCTGGACCTCCTCCTCGGCCTGCCCGGCCGTATGGACGGTGATGTCGAGGCCGTCGACGAAGAACGCGATGCCGATGCCCACGACCAGGCTGAACGCGGGCGCTAGCCCGACGCGCACGTAGTCGCGCGCGTTCTCGCGGCGCGCCCGCCCCGCCGGGTTCAGCACGTAGACGGCGATCAGCGGCACCGTGTTCTCGTTGATCAGCGCCTGGTCGCTGCTCTTGATCAACTCGTCGTAGCGGGATTTCCACGACTCGATCTCGTGGTTCATCTCGACCAGCCGGGCGTCCTGGTCTGGCATGGCCTCGAGCCGGCTGTCGGTCGTATTCAGCTCGCGATCGAGCGCGTCCAGCCGGGCCTGGATGACTTCGATCCGGGAGTGCGACACGGCGAGGCGCGCGTCCAGCTCCCGCGTCAACATGCTGCGCAGCGTGTCGAGCGTCACCTCCGCGTTCAACACCTCGGGCGCCTCGTCGCGGAAGCGCTCCTGCAGCTCGGCGATCCGCCGCCGCTGCTCGACGATGTTGTTCTTGAGGGTGACGATCACGTTGTCCGTGTAGGAGCCTGCGGTGGGCAGGTCGACGTCCGGCTTCTCCTTGAGCCGCTGCATCACGCGTTGCTCCGACTGGGCCTCGGCCAGCGTGGCACGCGCCTCGCTGCGTCTCGACTCCAGCTCCGAGCGCAGGCTGAGCAGCGAGCGGCGCTGCTCGGGCAGGTCGATCGCGCCCGTGGTGTTCGAGTACCGGCGGCGCAGCTCCGTCCAGCGCTGGAGCTCGCTTGCGGCGTGGGCGATCTCGGAATCGAAGAAGTGCCGCGGGTACTGGATCTGGCCGCCCTGGCGGTAGTCCACGTAGGCGCGGATGAGGGCGTCGCAGATCCGCTGCGCGTTGGCGGGGTTCCGGTCGACGTAGCCGATCGCCAGCACGTTGCTCTTCCCGGTGACCTCGACGTGCACGCCGCCTTCCTCCACGAGGACGCGGCGCCCGCCGCGGCCTTCCTCGTCGAGGATTTTCTGGGTGCGCTGCAGCACGGGCCAGCTCTTCACGGTCTCGATCTCGCTGCCGAGCTCGATCTCCCAGTCGTTCATGAGCTGGCGGTCGGGGTTCATGATGCTCTGCCGCTCTCCGCGCCGGACCAGCACCTGCCCGCCCGAGATGTAGAGCGCGGGCGTGGTCAGCGCGATGACGACCACGGTCAGCGTCGAGGCGATGAACAGCCCGAGGATGATCCAGCGGCGGCGGAACATCACCGCGAGGAACTCGCGGACCGTGGCGCGCTGGCCGAGCGGGGTAGCGGTGGATTCAGGACTCATGGGGCGACCGGAGCGATGCCCGGGAAGATGCGGCGGAGGTGGAACAGCTCCCAGCCCTGGATGGCGGTGCTGATCATGGTCGACCCGCCCTCGAAGAACTGGTGCGCGAACAGGTTCATGTTGCCGACGGTCGAGCGCGGCACGTAGATGATGTCGTAGCGTCCGACCGGCATGTCCCCGCCGTTCTTGAGCATGCGGTCGACCCGCACCCGGGCGATGCTCACGGCATCGAGCCCCACCCGGTGCATGATCATGACGCTGTTGCGGGCCGCGTCGTCCTCGAAGCCCCCCGCCGCGGCGATCGCCTGCAGCAGCGTGGTGAAGGCGCTCACCGGCTTCGGCCCCGGCACCTTCACCCGCCCCAGCACGTGGACCTCGTTGCCGGCCAGCTTGGAGACCTCGACCGTGACGCGGGGCTGCCGGAGCTCGGCCGACAGGAGTTGCATCACCTCGGCCTGCAGCTCGGCGGTCGTGCGGCCGGCCGCGACCAGGTCGCCCACCGGATAGACCGTGACCCGGCCGTCCGGGCGCACCGTGACTTCGCGGATCACGTCGTTGCTGATGACGACCTGGCCCACGGTCGCCGGTGGACCGAAGTTGAAGCGCAGCTGATCGCCCGGGACGATCCGGTACTCAGGCGCCTTCGCCCAGTCGATGGAGTCGAGCGGCGAGGCCGGGGCGACTTCCAGGCCTTGCGCCCGGCCCCACGCGGGGGCGAGGGCAAGGGCGAGCAGGATCACGATCGTGCGTTTCACGATCACCACGGGCACGGTTTTCCGGTCCCGCGCACAGGCAGCATGGATCGAATGGCGGAGCAAGGTAGTCCTCAGGTCACCGGACGCGATGGTCAGAAGCGGGGTCAGCCCCCGTTCATGATCTCAGGGCAGGGTCAAATAACTGACCGACCCTGCTCGAAGCGGTAGCAAGACGCGTCTCGGGAAGCCTCCGCCTGAGGACGGGCCGCAGATCGCAAGTCGCGATGCGGAAGAGGGTTAAAGTATAGGTGGCCCGCTCTCGAGCTGTCAAACGCCTTGCCTCGCCTCGACATTCCCTCCGATCACAATGCAAGGCGTATGCCGGGCTCATCCGACGTCTCCCAGCTCGGCCAGCACGGCTGCGGCAAAGAGAGGCACGAGGATTTCGTGGTGTCCGGTCAGGGCATAGCCCTTCGCCCCGCGGGCACGGGTGGGTCGCTCGATCACGTTCAGCCGGGGTCGGTAATGCTGGATCTGGTCGAAATTCGCCGTGGTGAGGTCCTCGAGGTCGGCTCCCAGGTTCCGGGCCACGGCCAGCGCCTTGAGAAACACCTCGGGCATGAGGACGGCCGAGCCGAAGTTGAGGACGGCGGCCCCGCGCGCCTCCGCCAACGTGGCGGCGAGGATCCGGAAATCCCGGAGCGAGGTCAGCCCGAGCGCCGCGCCATCGCACCGCGGGTGATAGTGCACGGTGTCCGTCCCGATCGCCACGTGGACCGTGGCGGGGATGCCGAGCCGCCATGCCGCCGCGAGCAGGCTCGCCTCGAGGTGCGGCGCGCGCTCCTCGGCGAGCGCGCGGCCCCAGCATTCACCCAGTCCCTCGCCGCGTCGCGCACCCTCGCTCATGGCGTCGCTCATGAAGCGGCCCGTCTCGTCCACCATGCCGAAGCTGCCGTCCTGCAGGTGGGCTTCGACGTCCTCCGAGGTCCGGCCCGCGCGCGCGATCTCCACGTCGTGGAGCGCGGCAGCCCCGTTCAGCGCGAGATGCGTCAGGACACGGCGCTCGAGCAGCGCGATCAGGCACGGCGACACGCCCGTCTTCACCACGTGTCCGCCGCACATCGCCACCACCGGGCGACCGCGCCGATGCGCGTCGGCCACGCGACCCACCAGCTCGCGGAGAGCGCGGGCGGCGAGCTGATCGGGCAGCGCGGCCAGCACCTCGGCTGCGGTCCGCGGATCGATCGGGCGCGCGAAGTCCTCGACGCGGACGCGCGTCGCGCGGGCCGCGTCCGAGCCCACCGCGAGTCCCGAGAGATCGGCCTCCCGATAGCGGGACATCAGGAGCCCGCCTTCGCTTCCTGCAGCACCACGCTCACCGACCCGATGATCACCTTGCTCTTCATCAGCACCGGCATGCGCCGCTCGTCCGCGGTGAGCCAGATCACGAGCCGGCCCGTGCTCCGGAAGATGCCGCCGGCCCGCAGGATGGGCTCCACCGCCACGCAGTCGAACGTCCCGGCCGGCGTCTCGATCCGTTCCCGGCCGAGCACCTTCACCTGCAGCGGCTGGCTCTTCCGGCTCGCATGATAGTGGAAGACGATGCTGCCCCCGAGCGGCAGAGGCCGCGTGCGCGTGTAGTAGAACGACGAGAGCGCGTCCTGCACGCCCGGCGGGATCGGGTAGGCCGCGCCGTCCGAGTACCGCGCCACGTGCCGGTCAGGATCGAACACGACATCGGTCCGCTGGCGGAACTTGCCCTCGCGCCGGTCCTCGAAATAGCGAAGGCTGTAACGGCCGTGCGGATCCCAGCTCGACTCGATGCGCTCCCGCACCTTGTAGAAGCGGCTGAAGAACGCGTTCGACTCGGCCCGGGCGAGGAGCTCGTAGACCTGATGGCCGCGGTACTCGCGGATGCCGGGAACCTCGAGCCATGCGCTGCCGGCGTGGATGAAGCCGTACTGCACGGAGAATCGGAGCGACTCGCCGGGGCGGAAGGGGTGCGGTGACGCGGGCAGCACGGCCTGCTGCCCGGGGCCGGGCAGCGTGACGGACGACGCGATGTCGACCGTGTCCGGACCCGGCGCGACGAGCGTGGATTCGGGAGGGGGCACGGCGGCTGTGCACGCCAGCAGGAGCGCCACGCCCAGCGCGAACCCGGCGCCGCGCAGGATCGGCGCGAGCGGACCCACGGACCGCGTCACGAGAGCACGCGAGGGCCGCTCGATTCGGCACGACCCCTCCGGGATTCTGGGACGTTCACGCCCGCTCATCTTGTTCGTGGCCCGGAACGCTGTCAAACCGGACCCACGAGCCAGCGGGACGGGCTGCGCCCGCGGCGACGCGGATCACGTGCGCGACATCGCGGCCGGGCTTCCCACGGGCCAGTCGTCGCCGTCGAGCGGCTCGTCCGTGGGTGGACCCAGCGCGCTCAGGGCGAAGCGCTCGGCTGACAGCAAGCGCCGCGACATGTCCGCGACCTGGTCCCGGCCCACGGCGAGGATCTTCTCGAGTTGCTCGTCGGGCGAAGTGTACCCGCCGCGGTAGATCTCCTCGTGGGCGAGATGGTAGAGGCGGTTCGACACGCTCTCCTGCCCCATGACCAGGCTGCCCTTGAGCTGATGGCGGGCCGCCGCGACCTCCTCCTCGGTCGGACCTTCCGCCGCCAGCGCCTCGAGCTCGAGGCGCACGCGCTGCAGCGCCTCGCGGCCGCGCTCCGGCGCGACTCCGAGCTGGATCGAGAGCAGGCCGGTCTCGCGATAGAACTCGACCGCCGAGAAGACGGAATACGCGAGACCCGCCTCCTCGCGCACGCTCTGGAAGAGGCGCGAACTCATGCCGCCGCCAAGCAGGGTGTTGAGCACGACGAGCACGTAGCGCTCGGGGTCGGCGTAGCCGAGCCCGCGCGTGCCGAGGGCCAGATAGAGCTGGTGCAGGTCCTCCCGCATCACGTGGCGCACGCCGGGAGCGAACCCGGGCGGAGGACCGCTCAAGGGCTGCCGGGGTCCGTCCGGCGGCTCGAACTGCTGGGCCACGACATCCTCGAGCCGTTCGTGCTCGACCGCGCCGACCGCGGCCACCACCAGGTGGTCGGGGCGGTACCGGCTGCGGAAGTACTGCCGCAGGCGTGGGCTGTCGAGCTGGTCCACCGTGTCGACCGTGCCGAGGATGGGCCGGCCGAGCGGGTGGCCGGGCCAGACCTGCTCGGCCACCATGTCGTTGATCTTCTCCTCGGGATTGTCCTCGCAGGAGAAGATCTCCTCGCGCACGACCGACTTCTCGCGATCCACCTCCTCGGGCGCGAAGCGGGAACGGCAGACGATGTCGGCGAGGATCTCGGTGGCCTCCGGCAGGTGCTCGGCGAGCGCGCGCGCGTAGTAGCAGACCTCCTCGCGTGCGGTGAAGGCGTCGAGATGTCCGCCGAGCGATTCGAGGCTCGCCGCGATCGCGCGGGCGTCCCGCCGTTCGGTGCCCTTGAACATCATGTGCTCGATGAAATGGGAGATGCCCAGCATCTCCCCCGGCTCGTCGCGGGCGCCGCTGCGCACCCAGACGCCGAGTGCGAGCGAGCGGCGGTCGGGCATGCGCTCGGTGAGGAGAGTCAACCCCGAGGGGAGGATCGTCTTGCGGAAGAGGTCGGCGGTCATGACTCGTCCCTCACTGCAACGGCCGTGCCGAATCCTCCGGGTGGCGGCACACGCGCCACCCGGCCCTGTCTCCGCTTCCGCTCAGCGGCGCCGGTCCCGGTCCCGGCCTCGACCCCGATCGCGATCCCGATCCCGATCGTGACCCCGGTCGCGATCGCCCGCCCCGCTGCGAGCCGGAACCCCTCCGGGCGGCTCGGGAAGGAGCGCCTTGCGGGAGAGCTTGATCTTGCCGTCCCGGTCGACACCGATGACCTTGACCATGACGAGATCGCCGACGTTGAGGACGTCCTCCGTCCTCGCCACCCGATGGTGGTCGATCTCGGAGATGTGCAGCAGGCCGTCGCGGCCCGGCACGATCTCCACGAAGGCGCCGAAGGTGACCACGCTGCGCACCTTGCCCTGGTAGACCCGGCCCACCTCCGGGTCCTCGACGATGTTGCGGATCAGCTCCTCGGCACGCCGGCCCGAGTCGCCGCTGATCGCCGCGATGCGCACCTCGCCGCTGTCCTCGATGTCGATCTGCGCCCCGGTCTCCTCGGTGATGCGCTTGATGATCTTGCCGCCGGGGCCGATGACCTCGCGAATCTTGTCGGGATTGATCTGGACGATGATGATCCGCGGCGCGTACGGCGACATCTCGGCGCGCGGCTTCGGCAGCGTCTGCTCCATCAGGTCCAGGATGTGCAGGCGTCCCTTGCGGGCGCTCTCCAGCGCATCGGCCATGACCTTGAACGGAATGCCGCCGATCTTCGTGTCCATCTGGAACGCGGTCACGCCGTCGCGGGTGCCCGTAACCTTGAAGTCCATGTCGCCGAGATGGTCCTCGACGCCCAGGATGTCGGTCAGCACGGCGACTCGGTCATCCTCCTTGATGAGGCCCATGGCGATCCCGGCCACCGGCGCCTTGACCGGCACGCCGGCGTCCATGAGCGCCATCGAGCTGCCGCAGACGGTCGCCATCGAGGAAGATCCGTTGGATTCGAGGATGTCGCTCACCAACCGGATCGTGTACGGGAACGACGTGTCGGACGGGATCACCGGCTCGATCGCCCGCTCGGCCAGCGCGCCGTGCCCAATCTCGCGCCGGCCCGGCCCGCGGATCGGCCGCACCTCGCCGACGCTGTAGGGCGGGAAGTTGTAGTGGAGCATGTAGCTCTTCCACGACTGCCCTTCGAGCTCCTCGATCCGCTGCTCGTCCTGCTTGGTCCCGAGCGTGCAGACCGCCAGCGCCTGGGTCTCCCCGCGCGTGAACAGGCATGACCCGTGCGTCCGCGGCAGCACGCCCACCTCGACCGTCACCGTGCGGATGTCGTCGATGCGGCGCCCGTCCGCGCGGACTCCCTCGTTCAGGACCATCCCGCGCAGCTCGTCGCGCTCGATGTCGTGGAGGATGCGACCGATGTAGAGCTCGAGCGGAGCGAAGCGCTCCTGGAGCGCGGCGACCGCCTCCTGGGCGATGCGGTCGACCTCCTCCTGACGCGCCTCCTTGCCGGGAATGCGGATGGCCTGCCGCAGCCGCTCGCGGTAGTCCCGGTCGAGCACGTCGCGCAGCTCGGCGGTGTCCGGCGGGTTGACGAGGGGCCGCTTGGGCTTGCCGGCGCGCGCGACCAGGTCCCGCTGCGCGGCGACGAGCGGCCGGATGTTCTCGAGGGCGAACTGCAGGGCCGCGAGCAGATCCTCCTCGGACACCTCGCGTGTCCCGCCCTCGACCATGATGATGTTCTCGGCGGTCCCCGCCACCACGATGTCCATGTCACTCTCGTCGAGCTGGCTCACCGTGGGATTGACGACGAAGCTCCCGTTGATGCGGCCGACCCGCACCCCGGCGATGGGCTCCGGGAACGGGATGTCGGAGAGGTTCAGAGCGGTCGAGGCGCCGACCAGGGCCAGCACGTCGGCATCGTTCTCCTGGTCGGAGGACACCACGGTGGCCATGATCTGGGTCTCGTAGGGGAACGCCTTGCTGAACAGCGGCCTCACCGGGCGATCGATCAGCCGCGACGAGAGCACCTCCTTCTCCGTCGGCCGACCCTCGCGCTTGAAGAACCCGCCCGGGATCCTGCCCGCCGCATACGTGCGCTCGCGGTAGTCCACGGTGAGCGGGACGAAATCACGATCCGGGCTCGCCGTCTTGGCCGCGCTCGCCGCAACCAGCACCACGGTGCCACCGAGCTGGACCACCGCGGATCCGGCCGCCAGCTTGGCCCACTTGCCTGTGTGAATAGAGAGCGTCTGCTCTCCGAGCGGCACTTCGACCTTCAGCTCTTCCATCAACTGGATCCTGTCCTCTCGCCTTCCGGTCCGGGCACCCGCCCGGACCCCACGGACGCTCTCCGAGGAAGCGGTCCTCGGGGGCGCGGTCGGGGGAACGATTCCCCCGCACGAACGGAAGCGCCTCGTCGATCGAGCGCTTCACGGGGACCCGCCCGCACTAGCGGCGCAGGCCCAGTTCCTTCACGACCTTGCGATAGCGGTCCACCTTGGTGGCCTTGAGGTAGTCCAGCAGCCGGCGCCGCTGACCCACCATGCGGAGAAGACCGCGTCGGGACGCGTGGTCCCGCTTGTGGACCTTGAAGTGATCGGTGAGGTAGTGGATCTTCTCGGTGAGGAGCGCGATCTGCACCTCGGGGGAACCCGAGTCACCTTCGTGAAGCTTGAACTTGCCGATGATCCCCTGCTTCTGCTCCTTGGAGAGCGTCACTGCGATCTCCTCCTGCCATCTGTAGGGGCTGATGAGCCCAACCACCGGGTTCAAGCTCCCGCGTGGCCGAGCTTTGCGAAGCCCGCCTCATCTGGGCGGACGGGCGAACGTAACATCCACCGTGCCTGCTTGGCAACGACCGTGCACGGGGGACCCACCTCGGATGTCAGGGAATCGTGTCGCAGGATGAAACACCCCCCGAGCCCGTGAGCGAATCGGCGAGACGGAAGTCTCGTGCTTCTCGCGCGGCAATCGGCCTCGCGCGGGTGCAGGTGCGATGTTACGCTCGGCGGACACTGCGTCTGCCCCCAGGAGTCCCCCGTGGAAGAGAGATTCATCGCCTTCGCTTTCATCGACCGGAGCTTCGGCAGGAAGCGCTCATGACGGCCGACTCGGTCGACCCCTTCCGCCGGATCGTCCACTTGCTCCGGGCCGCCTGAAGGCCCCGGCCTCCGGCGATGCTCTTCACGAGTCTCTTCGACTGGAGCGCGCTCGCCGTCATCGTGGCCGCCTATTGGATCCTGCCGGCGCGGTGGCGGATCCCCTGGCTGGCCGGCTCGTCCCTGCTGCTCGTGGCCTGGAACGACATCGTGAGCGCGATCGTGCTGCTCGCGACCGGGGCATGCGCCCTCCTGGCGCCCCGCTGGGTGCTCCGAAGCGGCAGCGGACAGACCGCGCGCCTGTCGGTCGCGGCGGGCGCCCTCCTCCTGCCGCTCCTCGTCTTCAAGTTCGCGCCGAGCCTCGGACTGACACCGCGCCTCGCCGGGGCCGATCTGTTCGTGTTCCCGATCGGGATCTCCTACTTCACGTTCAAGGCGCTCATGGTCCTGATCGATTCCTCCCAGGGTTCCCTCGAACGGCCGAGCGTCGAGAATCTCGCCGCATACCTCGCGCTCGCGCCCGCTTCGAGCGCCGGTCCGATCGATCCTCCCTCCCGCCTGCTCCCGCAGCTCGCGGCCCGTCCCCGTCCGAACCGCGCCGACCTCGCCTACGGAGCGCTCCGCATCACCACCGGCTGCGCCATGAAGTTCCTGGTCGCGGATTCGCTGCTTCGGGTGCTGGGCGGATTCAGCGCCGAGGTGCTCGCGGTCTCCGCGCCGAAGCTGCTCCTCTTCGGACCGCTGTACGCGATCATGATCTACAGCGATTTCGCGGGCTACAGCCACATCGCGATCGGAGCTGCCTCGCTCCTGGGACTGCGCTGCACCGAGAACTTCGCCGCGCCGTACCTCAAGCCGAACATCAGCGAGTTCTGGCGCTCCTGGCACATCTCCCTCACCGGATTCCTCCGCCGCTACGTGTTCCTGCCCCTCGCCTACCGCTGGTCGCGCCGGATGGGCGCCACGGCCGCCGGCATCGGGGCGACGCTGGTCACGTTCGTGCTCTGCGGGATCTGGCACGGGTCGGGATGGAACTTCGTGCTGTGGGGCGGCTACCACGGCGTGCTGCTCTCGGCGCACCAGCTCTTCGTAGGCTGGTCCCGCCAGAGGCGCGGCATGCAGCGCGTGCGCCGCACACGCTG
>DATKKO010000190.1:0-3803 GCA_035542955.1 Terriglobales bacterium | reverse complement strand
CGGATCGGGGACCTGCTCCGCCGCCGCGTCCAGCGCGAGCCGGACGGCCCGGCGCACGGCGCGAGCCGTGAGCCCGCGCGTGAGCCCGTGCACGGGCACGAGCCGGCCCACGTGGAGCAGGTCGGCGACTTCGCCCTCGACGACCTCGAACAGGGGATTCAGCATCCGGCGCTCGAAGGGATCGAGCTCGCCGCTCACCACGACGCGGACGCCCTTGTGGAGGACGCGGCCGAGGAAGGGCTGCCCGAAGAAGTAGAGGCCGAGCGCGTGAGGGCCGCCATCCCGGAGCGAGACCACGAAGTCCGTGCGCCCGGCCCGCGTCCGCACCGCGGCCGCGCCGTGCACCGTGCCCTCCACCGTGACCAGCTCGCCGGGCTTCAGGTCCGCGATGCGCACGAAGCGGCGGGCATCGAGCCACGCGCGCGGATAGTGGCGCACGAGGTCCTCGAGCGTGGTGAGACCGAGACGGCCGAACATCTCGGCGCGCTTCGGCCCCACCCCCGGCAGGAACTGCAGGCGCGAGGAGGGCAGCCAGGCGGGCCTCGCGGACGAGCGCGGCGCGGGCGGGGCGGGCGTCATGGTCGCGTGACACTCTCGCACATCCGGGCGGTGGACGCAGCGCCCGACGCCACGCGACCGCTCGCGGCCCGCGCCGAACGGATTCATGCCCGCGACGGAGCGCGTAGTTTTGCGGCCGCGGGCGCGGCTGCTATAGTGCGGGGCTCGGCTGGCAGCACCCGGCTCCGCTCCGAACGCTGGAGGATCTCTCTTGGCTCAACGATGCGACATCTGCGGCAAGGGCACCATGTCTGGCCACAACGTGAGCCACGCCCACAACCTGACGAACCGCGTCTGGAACCCGAACCTGCAGCGGGTCCGCGCCCTCGTCGATGGCCGCGTGAAGAACCTCTCCGTGTGCACGCGCTGCATCCGCAGCGGCAGGGTCCGCCGGGCGCCGCGGGGCCTCCGCAAGGCGACGGCCACCGGCGCCTGATCCGCCGGGGCACCCGCACGCGAGCGTGCGGGTCCCGTCACTCCTCGGGGCGCGGGCGTTGCACCGCGAGCAGCTCCCGCCATTGGAGCTGCTGGCGCGGGATCGCGTGCAGCGGATCCAGCTCGAGCGCGCGCGCGAACTCCTCGTCCGCCTCCCGGGCGCGGCCGACCCCGAGCAGCGACCAGCCCAGATCGGCCCGCGCCGCCGCGTAGCGCGGATTGGTTGCGATCGCCGCGCGAAGCGGCGCCTCGGCGCCCGCCGCGTCGCCGCGAAGCAGGCGCACGCGGCCGAGCTGGGCCTGCGCGTCCGGCCAGTCCGGATGGCGGGCGACGAATCCGGCGAGTAGCTCCTCGGCGGCCGAGACGCGCCCCAGCGCGATCTCCACCGCCGAGAGCTCGAGCACCGCGGGATCGTACTCCGGTCGCATCGCCAGCGCGCGGCGATACGCGTCCCGCGATTCCTCGAGCCGGCCCTGCACGCGGCGGGCGCGCCCGAGCGCGAGCTGGAGATCCGGATAGTCGGGCTGCACCGCGAGCGAGCGCGCGATCTCCTCCTCCAGCTCCGCGGGCTCGCCCACCGCGAGCCCGAGCGAGACCCGGCTCAGCAGGTCCTGCGGGATCTCGCGGTCCCGGACGAGACCGCGGCGCACCGCGCGGAGCGCGTCCTCGTGGCGGCCGAGCGCGTGATAGAGGAGCCCGAGCAGCCTCTGGGCGCGGGCGAACTGCCGGTTGAGCTGCACCGCGCGCTCGAGCGCGGTCACGGCCCCCTCGTAGCGGCCGGCGCGGAAGCGGGCGAGCCCGAGCCAGAAATGGAGATCCGGGTACTCGGGGAACGCCTCGAGCGCGGCCTCGAGCTGCGCCGCGGCCTCCTCCGCGCGCCCCCGCTCGAGCAGCGCGCGCGCCGCCAGCAGTCGGGCCTCGAGGTAGTGCGGGTTCACCCGGAGCGCCGCCTCGAGCTGCGCGATCGCCTCGTCGAGGCGGCCCGCCTCGAGCAGCAACCCGCCGAGCCGGCAGCGCAGGTCGGCGTAGCCCGGACGCTCGGCGACGGCCTGCTCCATCTCCGCGATCGCCCCGCCTAGATCGCCGCCGTGATAGTGCTCGAGCGCGCGGTCCAGATGCGAGGCCGGCGCTGGCGCCGCGCCGCGCGCGCCCGTGATCGAGGCGAGCAGCTCCTGCCAGTCGGCCGCGCCCCACTCCGACACGCTGGCCGCCACGAGGCCCGGAGGGAGCTCGACTCCCAGCGCGAGCGCCCGGTTGAGCGCGTCGAGCGAGCCCTCGCGATCCCCGAGCTGCGAGCGGCAGACCCCCAGCAACAGCAGGGCCTCGACGTAGCGCGGGTGCTCCGTGAGCGCCCGCTCCAGCTCCGCGATCGCCTCGGGGAGCCGACCCGAGCGCTGGAAGATGCGCGCGCGATAGTAGCGGAGGTCCGGGAAGGTGGGATTCTCCTCGAGCGCCCGCGCGAACTGCTCGTCCGCTTTCGCGAACTGCCCCGCATGGAAGAGCGCGAGCCCGAGCTGCGCCCGCGCCTCGGCCGCGTAGCAGAGCGCCAGGCTGTAGTCCGGATCGCTGGGGCTGCGCACCTCGGCCAGCGCGGCCTCGAATTCAACCGCGGCCAGCTCGTACTCGCCGCGGTTGAAGTGCACCATGCCGCGGTTGTACCGGCGGTTGTGCCCCCACTTGAGCAGGTTCGAAAACACGATCCGTCCCGCTCCTTCCCTCGCCGTGGACGCGATCAGTCCATCTGGCGCCGCAGGAACGCGGGCACCTCGAGCGAATCGCCATTCCGCCCGCCGTGCCCCCAGCGCTCGCGCGCGCCGGCTCCGACCTCCTCCTTCCACGGCTGCGGCCGCCGATAGTCCTCCCCCTCGGCCGCGTGCCCCTTCTCCATCCGCACGCGCGGCATGTCGTGCCCGAAGCCCGTGGCGATCACGGTGATCATGATCTCGCCGTCGAGGTTGGGATCGATGACCGCGCCGAAGATGACGTTCGCGTCCTCGCCCGCCGCGTTCACCACCACGCTCGCCGCTTCGTTCACCTCGTGCAGCGTGAGGTCGCGGCCTCCGGTGATGTTCACGAGCACGCCCTCGGCGCCGCTGATCGAGACGTCCTCGAGCAGCGGGCTCGAGACCGCAGCCTGCGCCGCCTCGGGTGCGCGGCCGGCGCCCGAGGCGCGGCCGGTGCCCATCAGGGCGTTCCCGCGGTTCGACATCACCGCCTTCACGTCGGCGAAGTCGAGGTTGACGAGGCCCGGCACGGTGACCAGGTCCGAGATCCCCTTGGTCGCCTTGAGCAGCACCTCGTCGGCCACGCCGAAGGCATCGTTGAGCGTGGTCGCCTTGTCCACGACCGAGAGCAGCCGCTCGTTGGGGATGATGATCAGCGTGTCGACCTCGGCGCGCAACTCGGCGAGACCGTCCTCCGCCTGGCGCAGGCGGCGACGGCCTTCGAAGGCGAACGGCTTGGTGACCACCGCCACCGTGAGCGCGCCGCTCTGCTTGGCGAGCCGCGCCACGACCGGCGCGGCGCCGGTGCCCGTGCCGCCGCCCATCCCCGCGGTGATGAACACCATGTCGCTCTCGGCGAGGGCGTCGGCGACCGGCTGCTCGTCCTCCTCCGCAGCGCGGCGGCCCTGGCCGGGATCCCCGCCCGAGCCGAGTCCGCGGGTCGTGTTCTTGCCGATCTGCAGGCGGTTGGGCGCCAGCGACTGATTGAGCGCCTGCACGTCCGTGTTGGCGACGATGAACTCCACGCCGCGCAACCCGGCGCCGATCATCCGGTTCACCGCGTTGCCGCCGGCCCCTCCCACTCCG
>DATKKO010000189.1:0-5503 GCA_035542955.1 Terriglobales bacterium | reverse complement strand
ATCGCCTTCATGATCCCGGCCCATACCGGGATCGCGACCTCGGCCGCGGGCCGCTGCAAGGTGCGCGGCGTGTCGTAGCCCACCCACACGCCGGCCGCCAGATCCGGCACGAAGCCGACGAACCAGGCGTCGTTGTAGTCGTTCGTCGTGCCGGTCTTCCCCGCGACCGGCCGCAGGAAGCCGTAGACCGAGCGCAAGGGATACGAGACGCCGAAGATCACCACGTCCTCGAGCAGCCCGGTCATCAGGTCCGCGCAGGAGCGCGCGAGCACGGGCGAGGCGGCGGGCGGCGCGGCGAGCAGGTTCTGCCCCGCGCCGTCCAGCGCCGCCCGCACGGGGCGCGGATGGTGGCGCACGCCGCGCGCGGGGAAGACGGCGTAGGCGCCGGTGAGGGCGAGCAGCGTGGATTCGTTCGTGCCGAGCCCGATGCTGGCGACGGGCTTGAGCTTCCCGAGCCCGAAGCGCTCGGCGTAGCGTGCGACCTGACCGGCCCCGATCGCCTCGACCAGATTCGCCGTCGCCACGTTGAGCGATTTGGCCAGAGCCTTCGCCAGCGTCGCCTGCGGATGGTACTCCTCCTTGTCGTTCCGCGGGCGCCAGATCGTGTCGCCCACGGTGAAGGTGCGGCGCAGGTCGGGCACCGTGGAGGCGGGCGTGAAGCGCGGCGCGCCGCGGGCCGGATCCAGCGCGGCGGCGTAGACGATGGGCTTGATCGCCGAGCCGGTCTGGCGCCGGGCCTGCGTGGCGCGATTGAAGTCGCCCGGGGCCGGCGCGCGGCCGCCCACGAGCGCGCGCACGAAACCGGTCGCGGGATCGATCGCCACGAACGCTCCCTGCAGCGGCTCGGGTCCGCGGCCGCTCCAGCGCTCGAGCGAATCGAGGCCGGAGGCGAGCCCCTGCTCCGCCTGCTCCTGCCACGCCGGGTCGAGCGAGGTGTACACGGCGAGGCCCCAGTGCTCGGCCGCGCCGGCCGGCAGATGATCGGCGAGGTACTGGCGCACGTAGCCCACGAAGCTCGGGAAGCGGTCGGGGGGAGGCGATCCGCGGCGCGTGACGAGCGGCTCGGACCTCAGTCGCGCCGCGGTCGCCGCGTCGAGGAAGCCGATCCCGGCCATGTCGGCGAGCACCGAGTTCCGGCGCGCGAGCGCGAGCCGCGGATTGCGGAAGGGCGAGAACGTGTTCGGCGCCGGGATGAGCCCCGCGAGCAGCGCGCAGGGGGCGACGTCGAGGGACTCGACCGGCGCGTCGAAGTACCAGCGCGCCGCCTCCGCGGCCCCGGCGATCCCGCCCGATTCGCTCTGGCCCCAGTAGACGGAGTTCAAGTACATCTCGAGGATCTGGTCCTTCGAGAGCAGCGCCTCGAGACCGAGCGCGATGAAGGCCTCGGCGACCTTGCGGCTCCAGGTCCGCTCGCGGCCGAGGAACAGTCCGCGCGCGAGCTGCTGCGTGATCGTGCTCGCGCCCTGCCGCACGCCGCCCGCCTGCACGTTGGTGACCAGCGCGCGGAAGTTCCCCCGCAGGTCGAGTCCCCAGTGTTGGCGGAAGCGGCGGTCCTCCGCGGCCACGACGGCCTGCTGGAGCGCGAGCGGAATGCGCGCGAGCGGCACCCAGGTGCTGAGCACGCGATGCTCGTCGGCGAGGAGCGCGATCGGGACGGGCTCGAGCTCCGCGGGTCCCGCCGGGCGCGGGGCGTCGGGGCGCTCGGTGGACGCGAGGCGGCCGCCCTCGAAGCGCAGGCGCACGCGCTCGGGCGGCTCGACGCGGCCGGACGGGAGCACGGAGCCGCGCAGGAAGATCTCGTAGCGGTCCGGCGTGCGCGTGAACGTGCCGGGTCCGGGCGCCGACGCGACCTCGCGATAGCCGCGCGCGAGCAGCTCGGCGAGGAGATAGCCGTCGGGGAGCGCGCGTCCGGGATCGAGGCTCAGGGCGTCCGAGTAGACGCGCGAGGGGAAGGACCACGACGGCCCGACCGCGTGCCGCGCCCGCAGCCGGCGCACGTCCACGGCGAGGCGCACGAAGCCGAACAGCGCGGCGAGCGCGAGCACCCCGATCGCGACGAGGATCGCGTTCCGCACGCGATGCCGGCGCGGCCCGGAGGCCGGCCGTGCGGCTGCGCGCGGTTCCGTTCCGCCGGGCCCCGATGGAGAGGACGGTCCCGTGCTCACGCGCGGTCGCCTTCGGACATTCCGGCTCCGCCCGTGCGCTCTCGACGGCTCAGCGCGGGAACAGGGGCGAGCGCACGAGCCCCATCCTCGCCAGTCGGAAGGTCGCGGCCGTCGCGAGGCAGCCGAAGCCATAGGCCACGCTGCGGCGGAAGTTGATCGAGGAGGCCTCCGCGAAGTAGCGGGTCGGGCAGCTCACCTCCGCGATGGTGAACCCGCGCCACAGCGTCTCGGCGATCATCTGGTTGTCGAACACGAAGTCGTCCGAGTTGGCCTCGAGAGGCAGCGTTTCGAGCACCGCACGCGAGAAGGCGCGATAGCCGGTGTGGTACTCGGAGAGCTTGGCCCCCATGAGCAGGTTCTCGACGAGCGTGAGGAACCGGTTCGAAACGTAGCGCCAGTACGGCATCCCGCCCTTGATCGCGTAGCCGCCGAGGATGCGCGAGGCAAGCACGCAGGAGTAGAGCCCGTTCCCGATGAGCGAGGCCATGGCCGGGATCAGCTTGGGCGTGTACTGGTAGTCGGGGTGGACCATGATGACGATGTCCGCGCCCGCCTCGAGCGCCAGCCGGTAGCACGTCTTCTGATTGCCGCCGTAGCCGCGGTTCGCGGGATGGATGTGGACCTGCGTGCAGGGCAGGCCGCGCGCGATCTCGGCCGTGAGGTCGCTGCTCGCGTCGTCCACCACGATCACGTGGTCGGCGACGCCCTGGGCCATCACCTCCTCGTGCGTGATGCGCAGCGTCTTCGAGGCGTTGTAGGCGGGCATCACGACCACGACTTTCTTGTTGTTGTACATGCTTCCCGCTCCCGCACCGCCGAGAACCCGGATGCGTCCCGGTCCAACCTCTGCACCGCGCAGGACCGGCACGCACGTCGTGCCATACCCCACCCCAGCATACCCCAGCGCCGGATCGGTTCCCCAGATCCCCGGAACGAGGGCCAACGGAGCCCTCTTGTGGATTCGATGACATGACGAGCGCTGCCATGCCTTGACGAAGCGCGGCGCGGACCGGAGCCACGAGCGCCGGAATTACGCACACGGCTGTCCGCATGTGCCGCAGGCTCCGCGCCAGTTGTGAAACGGTGGACCGACGGGAATCGTGCCTCATCCATACCGTTGAAGGTCGGGGGTGCCGTGGGGCGCGACGTGACGAGCAGCGCGCGTCGATCACGGTGTCCCGATTCAACAGGCCTTTCCAGCACGGTCCTCCAGGGTGGCGGGACCGTGGCGGTTCGGGCCCCCATCCAGGGCGGATCGGCCCGCGGGCGCATGGAAACGCCTCGGGGAGGTGGCATGCCAGGACGAGAGAGACGCGGTTTCGCCGCGATGAGTCGTGACAAGCAGCGTGAGATCGCCCGTCGCGGCGGGCGCGCGGCCCACCAGAAGGGTACTGCCCATGAGTTCAATGCCGACGAAGCTCGTGCGGCCGGACGCAAGGGCGGGGTGGCCGTGAGTCGCAATCGCGAACATATGTCGAGGATCGGCCGCGCCGGCGGTCTGAGCTCGCGCTCGGGACGCCGCAGAGAACCGGCTGTCGCTACCGAGAGCCGCGAGCAGCATCAGCAGGCGGGGGAGCAGGAATCGGCGCAGCCGGAGGCTTGACCGCCGCCCGGGCACCCGAGCCTCGGCTCGAGCAGCCCGGGCCGGTCGGCCGGCTGTGACGATCCTGGTCGTACACTGCCCGACCCGCGCCTGTTGCCGCCGGGCCCGAACCGGACATTTCCTCTCACCCGAGCCAGGGCCTTTCCGACCATGAACGCGCCGCAGGCGCGCACGCGTCCCCTTCGTCCGCGATGCTCCTGGGAGCGCACGGCCCCGTGAGCACGCCCGTCCGCATCCTGTTCGCCGAGGACTCGCCGGAGGACGTCGAGTTGCTGCTCGACGTGCTGCGGAAGGGCGGATTCGAACCCGAGCGCCTCGTGGCCGACTCGGCGGAGGGCATGCGGCAGGCGCTGGCCGGCAGCCGCTGGGACCTGGTGATCGCCGATCCGTCGATGCCGCGCTTCGACGCGCTGTCGGCGCTCACCGTGCTCGAGGAGAGCGGCCAGGACGTGCCGGTGATCGTGATCTCGGATCACTTCGGCGAGGATCTGGCCGTCGCCTGCATGCGCGCGGGAGCGCACGACTACGTGACCAAGGACGATCTCGCGCGCCTCGTGCCGGCCGTGGAGCGCGAGCTGCGCGAGGCGGGACGGCGGCGGGAGCGGCGCGAGGCGCTGCTCGCGCTGCGCGCGGCCGAGGAGCGGTACCGGCTGCTCGTGGAGAACGCGGCCGACGTGGTCGCCGTCACGGATCGCGGCGGGAGAGTCACGTTCGCCAGCCCTTCCGTGGGCCGCGTGCTCGGGTTCTCGCCCGAGGAGATCGTGGGCCGGACGTTCCTCGAGTTCGTGCACCCCGAGGACGAGACGCTGGTCTCGACCGCGCTGGACGAGGTCCTGTCGCGCGGCTCGACGCCGCTCATCACCGGACTGCGCGTCCGGCATCGCGAGGGCGGCTGGCGCATCCTCGAGGGCAGCGCGGCGCGGCTCACCGAGCCGGACGGCACGACCAGCGTGGTGACCTCGGGCCGCGACATCACCGAACGGGTCCAGCTCGAAGCCCAGCTCAACCAGTCGCAGAAGATGGAGGCCGTGGGCCGCCTCGCGGGCGGCGTCGCGCACGACTTCAACAACCTGCTCACGGTGATCCTGGGCTACAGCAATCTCCTGCTCGAACAGCTCGCGGACAACCGTCTTCTCTACCAGGAGGTCGAGGAGGTGAAGCGGGCCGCCGATCGCGCCGCCTCGCTCACCCAGAAGCTGCTCGCGTTCAGCCGCAAGCAGGTCCTGAGCCTGCGGCCGGTGGACCTCGACGCGGTGGTGGAGGGAATGGCGGACATGCTCCGCCGCCTGATCGGCGAGGACATCGAGCTCGAGATGAGGCTCGAGCCCGGCCTGGGGCGCACGAAGGTGGACCCGGGCCAGATCGAGCAGGTGATCATGAACCTGGCGGTGAACGCCCGCGATGCGATGCCCGAGGGTGGAACGCTGTCCCTTTCGACCGCGAACCTCGAGCTGGATCCCGTCGAGGCGCGCATGCGGGCGGTCCAGCCCGGCCCCTACGTGATGCTCGACGTGACGGACACCGGCGTGGGCATGGATGAGGTGACGCAGGCGCGCCTGTTCGAGCCGTTCTTCACCACGAAGGAGCAGGGCCGCGGCACCGGGCTGGGGCTCGCGACCGTCTACGGCATCGTCAAGCAGAGCGGTGGCCACATCGAGGTCGACAGCCACCCCGGCGAGGGGACCGAGATCCGGATCTTCCTGCCGCGCCACGAAGGTTCCGCGGCCGAGCGGTT
>DATKKO010000188.1:0-5390 GCA_035542955.1 Terriglobales bacterium | reverse complement strand
CGCCCGGCCGGGGCGAACCGTCCCGCGCGCTCGGCGCGCGCGGCCGCCGCGTTCGCCCGCGCGTACCGCCGGCGCTTCTCCGCCCAACCCGCGCGCTCGACCGTGCGCTCGAGCGTCTCGCGCGCGCCCACGCTCTCCGCGAGGACCTGCCCGGTGGGCGTCACGTCGCCGAGCGCGTAGAGATTGCGCCGCCGCAGCTCGAGCGGGTCGATCCCCAGCTCGGCCGCGATGCGGTTCATGTGGCTCTCCATCGCGAAGTGCACCTGGGGCACGCCGAATCCGCGGAACGCGCCGTTCGGAGGCGTGTTCGTCGCCACGGCGCGGGCGCGGATCGCCACGTTCGGGCAGCGGTACGGCCCGGCCGCGTGGATCGCGCCGCGCGAGAGCACGACGGGCGACATGGTCGAGTAGGCACCGCCGTCCATCACCACGTCGACGTCGATCGCGACCAGCGTCCCGTCCCGGCGCACGCCCGCGCGCACGCGGATGCGCGCCGGGTGGCGCTTGGTCGTGGCCGCGATGTCCTCGAGCCGGTCGTAGACGATCTTCACCGGCCGGCCGCTCTTCCACGCGAGCAAGGCCGCGTGGCCCCCGATCATCGAGGGGTAGTCCTCCTTGCCGCCGAAGCCGCCGCCGGTGACGGTCTGGATCACGCGCACCTTCTCCGCCGGCAGCCCGAGCATGCGCTGGAGCGCGTGGTGCACGTAGTAGGGGCACTGCATCGAGCCGCGGACCACGATGCCACCCGCGCGCGTGCGCTCGGCGATCACGCCGTTGTTCTCGAGGTAGAGCTGCTCCTGGTGCCCCGTGCGGTAGACCCTCTCGAAGATCCGGTCGGCCTCGGCGAAGCCGGCGGCGACGTCGCCGCGAACGATGCGGACATCCTTGAAGACGTTGTCCTCGCCGAAGATCTTCACGCGTCCGCTGAGCGCGTCGTCGACGTCGAACACGGGCTCGAGGGGCTCGATCTCGACGCGCACCGCGTTCCGCGCGGCCTCCGCGCGCTCGGGATCCGCGTGCGCGACCAGCACGATCGGCTCCTCGGCGTGGCGGATCTCCTCCGCCGCGAGCAGCGGCTGGTCCTCGAGGATGTGCGCGCAGACGTTCGCGCCCGGGATGTCCCGGGCGTCGGCGATCACGACGCCGTTCCAGTCGAAGGCCGGATCGAGCTCGACGCGCCGGATCCGGCCCCGGGCGACCGTCGAGCGCACCGTGCGGCCATGGAGCATTCCGGGGACGCGCAGATCGTCCACGAACAGCGCCTTGCCCGTGACCTTGTCCCAGCCTTCACGCCTGGAAACGCTGGCGCCCACTGCGGGCGCGGGGCGGAGGATCGGGGCGGACCGGGGCCGGGGACTCGGCTGGGGACGGGTCATTCCGCTGATTCTATCATGCGACGCGCGCCCCGGGCGGGCGGCCGGAAGCAGGAGCCGACCGAGCCGACGGCTGGACTTACCGCTCGCTCGTCAGCCAGCGCGCGAATTCGCTCACGAACCGGCGCGCGGCCTCGAGCTGCGCCGCGCTCGTGTACTCCTCCGGCGAGTGGCTCACCCCTCGTCGGCTGGGCGACAGCAGCAGCAGCGCTGGCGCGCCGTTTCGAGCGAACACGGCCGCGTCGTGGCTCGCGCCGCTGGTCATGCGCAGCGCCTGGATGCCGAGCCGTTTCGCCTGCTCCTCCGCCGCGTCGACCAGCTTCTTCGGGAACGCGACCGGATCCGCGCCCGCGCTCTCCTCGAGCACGATCTCGATCCCGCGCTCGCACGCGATCGTGCGGCAGCGCCGACCGATCGCATCCGCCAGCTCGGCGAGCCGCGCGTGATCCCCGTGGCGCACCTCGATCCCCAGCTCGCACGCGCCCGGCACCTCGTGCATCGTGCCCGGCTTGGCGATCGCGTAGCCCGCCCCGGCCCGCGCCTCCGGACCGGCCTGGCGCGCGAGGGTCTCCGCCACGAGCGCCATGGCGGAGGCCGCGGCCAGCGCGTCGCGACGCAGCTTCATCGGCGTCGTCCCCGCGCGCCTCGTCTCGCCGGTCAGCTTCACGCTCAGGCGGCGGCAGCCGGCCACGCTCTCCACGAGGCCGAGGTCGAACAGCTCGGTGTCGAGCACCGGACCCTGCTCGACGTGGGTCTCGATCACGAGCGCGGGGCGGAACAGAGGCGCGCACGGCCGCGAGCTCGGCCCGGGCGGGGTCGCGCACCCACGCGCGCGCGCCTGCTCGAGCGCCCGTCGCCAGCTCGTGCCCGAGGAGTCGCAGGCGAAGTCCAGCTCCTGGTCCTCGACCAGTCCGAGCAGACCCCGCGCTCCCGGGCTCTCCACGCCGAACCGGTTCTCCTCGCCGCCGCAGCTCGCGAACGCGACCACGGGCAGCGCCTCGCTCGCGCGCAGCTCGGCCGCGACGAGTAGTCCGATCAGCACGCCGGAGGCGCCGTGGATCGAGCCGTCGTTCGCGACGGTGTCCAGATGCGAGCCGATCAGCAGGACCGGGCGCGCGAGGTCGCCGGGGCGCGCCGAGGGAGGATGGAGGAGGAGATTGCCGAGCGCATCGGGCGTCGCGACGAGGCCGAGAGAGCGCGCCCGATCGGAGAGCCACGCGTGCGCGTCGCACCAGGCTCCGTCGTACAGGAGGCGCGTCACGCCCGGGCTGCCGCTGCTGAAGCCCGCCAGCTTCTGCAGCCACTCGTTCATTTTCGGGGCGGCCATCGTCCGAGTGCCTTTCCGAACGGACAAGGTAGCCCATCGCGCGGGCGAGGTCCACGGAAACGCGAGGCGCGAACCGGGGGACGCCGGAAGCCAGCCCAGGGTGGGCCAGATGCAAGGCGGTGGACCACCGCGCTGCGCACGGCGGTGCCCGCGTCGCGCGCAGGCGTATTCCTCTATGCGTCGAGCGCGACGCGACCGAACCAACGAAGCAGATGGCCCGCCATCGGCTGGCTAGGAGCCGACGAGGGCCGGCCAGCGTTCCCGCACCGCCCGCCGGTATCCGTCGGGCCGGTCGACGAGGACCGGGAGCGCCCGCAGCGTGGAGTCGTCGGGCGCCAGCTCGAGAGCGCGCGCGAAATCGGCCGCCGCGCTGTCCCGCGCGCCGAGTCCCAGCCAGACCACGCCGGAGATCGCGCGCAGGGCGGGATCGCGCGGCGCGGCGGCCAGCAGCGTGTCCACGTGCGGCCGCGCCCACTCGGGCCTGCCGCCGCCGCGCACGATCGCGTCGATCAGGCTCATCCGGAACTCCGTCTTGTCCGGGCGCGTCTGGAGCGCCACCCAGAACATGCGGGCCGCGGACGGGTAGCGCCCGCGCTCCATCTCGATCCGGCCCAGGGAGAACGCCGCGATGTTGTTCGCCGGATTGACCGCGAGCGAGCGCTCGAACCAGCGAACCGCCTCGCTGGTGTCGCGGTGCGCCGCGTACCAGCTCCCGACCACGGCCTCGGTGCGGCCGAGCCCGAGCGGCAGCGTCTGGAAGCGGGCGAACGAGCGGTCGAAGGAATGGTTCACGGCGATCCAGGGCGCGGTGTGGAAGAGCGAGACCAGCGCCAGCACGAAGAGCCATCGCCTCGCCTCGGGCGGGCGCCAGGGCGATCGCAGGACCAGCGCCAGCCCGGCGACCGTGAACGCGAGCCCGGCCGGGGCGAGCAGGTCCCAGTTGCGCGCGTAGCCGAGATTCGACTCGCCCGCGATCCAGCACACGACGAGGTACGCGCCGCCGACCGCGGCGGCGAACCAGGCGAGCCCGTCGCGCGCGATCCGCCGCGGCGGAGCGAGCGCCAGAGCGGCGACGAAGAGCACGAGGCCGGCGGGGCCGATGAGCAGCTGCTCGTTCAGGAAATCGAGCACGTGCCGCCACGAGAGCAGCGGATAGTCGCTCAGCGACGAGGGCGCGCCGCGGATCACCAAGCGCGTGAGATCGAGCACGCGCCCCGCCGGATGGTATCCGGGGAACGCGCGGGCGAGCGCAAGATCCGCGGCGACGAGGAGGAGCGCGCCCGCGGCCAGATCCCGGACCACGGCGCGCCCGCCGCGCGGCCGCGTCCACCCGACCACGCCGAGGACGACGAGCGACGGCGCGAGCACGAGCGCCGAGAAGTGGAGCGCGAAGGCCAGAACGAGCACGGCGGCCGGCGCGAGGAGCGGCGCGCGTCCGCGCAGGGTCCACAACGCCGCGAGCAGGTAGAACGCGAGCGCGAGAGCGTAGAAGGTGTAGTCCTCGACGTAGCCGAAGAACAGCTCGACGCCGCCCTGCGACAGGACGACGAGCCCCGCGAAGAGGGCCACGAGGCGGTCGGCGGTCGCCGTCGCGCCCGCTTCGCGGTTCGTGCTCCGCGCCAGCTCGCGCCCGATGGCGAACGCCACCGGCACGAGCAGCGCCCCGGCGATCGCGCTGCCCAGCGCGGCCGCGTCGCGCGCGGCCATCGCGGGGTCGTCCCCCGCGCGCGCGAAGAGCGGCGCGGCGAGCCCGTGGATCCAATGCTGGAGGAGAAACGTCAGCGGCTCGTTCGGATGGAACGACTCGCCCCGGCTCATGCTCCGCACCAGCGCGTTCCCGTCGCCGAGCAGCGTGTGCCCCTCGCGCAGCACCCAGCACAGCGCGCCGAACGCGACGCTCGCGAGGACGAGCCCGAGCGCGCGGAATCTCACGAGCGGGGCGGGGGCCGCGGCCTTGCCGCGCTCGATCCCGCGCCGTGCCGTCGCCTTCTCCTCCCCCCGCGCGCGGGCCGGCCACGCGAGCACGATCAGCACGAAGATCGCGGCCGCGAGCCACGGACCGGGCAGGAAGGCGTACGCATCCACGCCCCACAGGATCCCGCCCCGCGTGGCCACGGCCGCCGCGTGCAGGACCACGGTGGCGATCAGCAGGGCCCAGAGGAATCGACAGAAGACCTTTTCGGCGCGCATGAAGGGTTCTCGCGTTCGTCCGCGCGTGGGTCGCCCGCCGGAGTCGCCGGCGAAGCGAAGCTCATGTTGCAGGATATCACCCGCGCAGTGCGGCGCGTCGACGAGCCGGACGCGGGGCCGTCTCGCGTGGCTGGCGCGCGGAGGATCCCGACTCGCGTCCTCCGGGGCGCTGCGGGCCCAAGTGGCCAAAAGGAGTACAATGGGTAGCCGGAGGTCTCTCGAGACCTGCTCTCGATGACCCTCGTGCTGACGCAAGCCGAGCCGGCGGGACCGGCCCCGGCGGACCGGTCCGAACACCAGGAGAAACGAGCGATGACGCCGACCGCAGCGCGCCCGAAGCGCCGCCGCGCCACCGGCCCGGGGGCGGAACGCCGCGCCCGCGTTCGCGTCGTCGTGGCCGATGGGCACGCGATCGATCGGCGGGCGCTGGCGTGCCTGCTCCGCGATCAGCCGGACTTCGACATCGTGGGCGAGGCCGCCAACTCGGCGGAGGCGATCGA
>DATKKO010000187.1:0-10187 GCA_035542955.1 Terriglobales bacterium | reverse complement strand
CACGATGATGTTCGCGTGGCGCTCGAAGACCATGGCGTCGCCCACGCGCAGTCCGCGGCAGCCGCACTGGTCGAGGAGCTGGCCCGCGGCGACCCGCGGCGTCCCGGGCGAGAGCTTGGCACCCGGCATCCGCCAGTCGGGCGGGAGGTTCTTGAAATAGGAGCCCGCGGTCGGCTCGGTGCGCCACTGCGGGTGCTTCACGCGGCGGATCTCGAGCTTCTCCTCGATCTCGCGCTGGATCGCTCTCGGATCGCCGGGCTCGAGCCGCAGCCGGCACGAGATCAGCACCCGCGGATCGCGCTTCAGGCGCGAGTCACGATAGGCGAACTCGTACCAGTCCGCCGGCATGGTCTCGACCCCCGCGCCGTCGAGCGTGGCCTGCGTGCAGTCGACCACGCGCGAGCCGATGTCCTTCCCGTAGCAGCCCGCGTTGCCGTGGATCGCGCCGCCGATGCTGCCCGGGATGCCGGCCGCGAACTCCAGCCCCGAGAGCGAGCGCTCGCGGCAGAGCTGGATGAACTCGAGGAAGTCGGCGCCGCCTCCCACCCGGGCGTCGTGGCCGTCGAAGACGACCGCGTCGCAGCCGTTGCGGATCACGAGCCCGCGCACGCCCTCGTCGGCGACCAGCAGGTTGCTGCCCCCCCCGATCAGATGCACGGGGATGCCCAGCTCGTGCCCCGCGCGCAGCGCCGCGATCAGGCGCTCCGGCGTGCGCGCGTTGTAGAAGTAGTCGGCGGGGCCGCCGATGCGGAACGTGGTGTGCAGCCGCATCGGCACGTTGGCGAGCAGCCCCTCGCCGAGGGCGCTCCGTAGGCGTTCCTCGATGGTCACGGGAAGGTCAGACATGCATCAGGTTCTCCGGGGTCCCGGGCCGCGCACCACCCCGGGAATCGGGCCCTCGGGGAGAGCATCTTACCGGGTCGAGAAGCGGGACGGAACGGGTGTCCGCGCACCGGGGCGGCAGACGGATGATGGGCTGACCGCGCCGTGAGTCGGTCACCGGGCGTTGGCCGGGTGGGGCACAACCTCTATAGTAGCGTTCCGCGGCATCGGGCGGGATGGAGGACCGATGAGCAAGGTCGAGATCACCTATTGCGGTCAGTGAGGGTATCTGCCCCGGGCCGCCAGTCTGGCGGCCGAGATCAAGAAGGCGAAGGGCATCGACTCGGCGCTCATCCGCGGGTCGGGCGGCGTGTTCGACGTCGTGCACGACGGCAAGCTCATCTTCTCGAAGAGGGTCGCGGGCCGCTTCCCCGAGGCCGACGAGATCCTGAGCCAGCTGCCGGTCCCGCACTGAGGCGACTCGAGCGTCCAGCTCCCGCGTGCATCGGGCCCGCTCTCTCCGGAGAGCGGGCCCGAGTGCTTCTCGTCACCGTTTCGCCGTGCGTCTCTGCCGTGCACCTCACCTCGGCTCGCCGAGATGCTCCTTCATGAAGCCTGCGACGCGCCCGTAGAGCCGCTGCGTCACCACCGGATCGGTCACCATGTGCGTGAAGCCGGAGAGCGGCAGGAACTCGAATGGTTCCCCCGCGCGGAACAGGGCGTCGCAGAGCTTGAGGCTGTGGATGAAGTGCACGTTGTCGTCGTCCGTGCCGTGGACGATCAGCAACGGGCGCGCGAGGCGGGACGCGCTCCCGAGCACGGAGCTCTCCTCGTAGGCCGCGGGGTTCTCCAGGGGCGATCCGAGGTAGCGCTCGGTGTAATACGAATCGTATTCGAGCCAGTCGGTGACCGGCGCCCCGGCCACCGCGGCACGGAACACGTCGGGCCTGCGCAGGAGCGCGAGCGCCGAGAAGTAGCCGCCGTAGGACCAGCCCTCGATCCCCACGCGCTCGAGATCCAGTTCGGGATACTCGCGCCCGAGCGCGCGGAGCCCCGCGACCTGGTCCGCGAGCGGCACGTCGATGAAGCTGCCGCGCAGCGCCCGCTCCCAGGCGCGCCCGCGCGCGGGCGTGCCGCGGCCGTCGATCGACACGACGACGAAGCCGCGATCGGCGTACCACTGGTCGAGCAGGTAGCGCCAGGACGAGGCCTGCACCATCTGCTGGTGCGGGCCGGCGTAGACGTCCACGAGCACGGGGTAGCGGCGGCCGGGCTCGAAGTCCCGCGGGCGCACGATCACCACGCGAAAGCGCAGCGAGTCGTCGGTGGTGACGAACTCGAGCCGCGGCACGAGCGCGGGCGACTCGGCGATGGACCTCAGCTCGCCGAGGGGGCCCCCGGCCCGCGGGGTACCCGGCCCGCGCAGCGGGCGGGGTCCGGGCCGGGTCCGACCACCGGCGCGCTCCACCGAGAGCGAGCGCGTCGCGTTCGGGCCTTCGAACGAGTGCACCCAGATCTCGTCTCCCTTCCCGAACGTCGCGCCGTGCAGGCCACGCTCGCGCGTGACGAACTCGATTCTTCCCGCGCCCGGACGGAGCGGCACGCGCGCGATCTGGCGTTCGGTGGGATCGGCGCCCGCGATCGCCCAGACGACGCCGCGCTTCTCGTCGACGTGCGCGAGCGAGCGATAGCCGAAGCCCGGCGGCGTGAGCGCGCCGACGAGGCGACCGTCTCGCGCGTGCCGCTCGAGCCGCCACTCGCCCTCTCGCTCGCTCGTCCACAGGAAGCCGCTGCCGTCCTCGAGCCAGCGCGGCATCTGCGAATCCACGTTGAGCCACGCCGGATCGCGCTCGACGAGCAACGTGTCCGTGGCGCCGGTCGCAGGGTCCACGGCAAGCAGCGCCTCCTCCTGCTGCGCGCGATCCTGGACGAGGATCGTGAGCGGCGCGTTCTTCTCCCAGACCACGCGCGCGAGATACGGATACCGAGAGCGATCCCAGTCGACCCAGACCGTCGTCCCCCCCGAATCCGGCAGGATGCCGAGCACGACCCTGGCGTTGTCCCTGCCGGGCCGCGGGTAGGGCGAGCTTCGCGGCCGGCGTTCCGGACGCTCCGGATCACCGACCCAGAGCCGATCGACACCCGACACGTCGGTGCACTGAAAGGCGATCGCGCGGCTGTCCGGCGACCACCAGAAGCCGTGCGGGCGGTCCATCTCCTCCTGCGCGACGAACTCGGCCTCGCCGCACGAATAATCGTCGTTCTCGTTCGTGGTGAGCCGCTTCTCCTCCCCCGTCTCGACGTTCGTGACCCAGAGGTCGCCATGGCGCACGCAGGCCATCCGGCGGCCGTCCGGCGAGAGCTGCGGATCGATGGCCGGCCCGGCGTCGCTCTTCAGCTCGCGCGTGCCCGCTCCGGCGCGGTCCATCACGAACAGGCGCCCTGCGACCGGCACGAGCAGGCGCGAGCCGTCCTCCGAGAGCTGATACGAGATGATCCCGCGCGCCGCGACCCGCTGGCGCTCGCGCCGCGCCCGCTCCTCCGGCGTCAGCTCCTCGGCCGCGCCGCGCAGGATCCGCTCCGCGGTGAACAGCACGCGCTCGCGCCCGGTGCGCGCGTCGAAGGCGTACAGGTCCTGCACGAAGCTGCGCGGGCCGGAGCGCAGGAAGAGGACCTCGTCGCCCTGCGGCGTCACGGAGATCGAGGTGGGCCGTCCGAGACGGAAGCGGAAGGTCGCGGCGTACTGGCGCAGGAACGTGTCGGCCGCCGCGGCGTTCGTGGCACGATCGAGCGCGCTGCGCCCCGCGGGCGGATCAGCAAACGCGGGCCAAGCGAAGAGCGCCGCGGCCCCGAGGCACAGCGCCGCGAGCCCGGCGAGCCCCACGCGGCCCCACATGGCTCCGCTCAGAAGCCGACGCCCAGCATCAGCGACAGGACGTTGTTGATCGACTCCGCCCGGGGGAGGCCGAAGGCGCTCGTCTCGATGTCGTAGATGTCCGTGAATCCGGTCGTGTAGCGGAAGTCGCCGATCAAGGTCAGGCCGCCGACGCGCGTGCTCGCTCCGCCGCCGAAGGCGACGCCCACGTCCACCGGCTTCAGGTGATCGATCTTGCCATCGCCGATCGCCGCGTTGTCCGAGTGGAAGCGGCCGCTCAGGGCGAATCCCAGCGTGGGCCCGAGATAGAGCATCGGCTGCACCCGTGAGGCAGGCAGGAACGAGGCGCGCAACAGCAGCGGCACCTCGAGGTAGCTCAGGTTGAAGAAGCTGGTGGCCAGCCCGAGCGGATTCCCCGCCTCGTCCGTCAACATGGTTTCGACCTTCGCGCCTTTCATGGTGTAGAGAGCCTCCACCTGCACCGTGAGATCCGGCGCGACGCGCAGGCCGACGAATGGCCCGCCGACGAACCCCAGCTTCGGCTTCGTATCCGCGAGGTCGGCGAACTGCCCGCGGAAGTTGGCGTAGTTGGCGCCGACTTCGATGCCCTTGTCCACGGCCAGCGCGTGGACGGCCGCCGGGACGGACAACAGGACGAGGACAAAGAGAACGAGGATGCGGCCGGGAGTCTTCATGTTCTCCTCAGAACAGGATGCCCGCGGAGACCGTCCACGTGTTCACGCGAACGCTAATCACGTCGCCGCCCTTGAGAATGTCCTGGGTGTTGGCGAGGTAGCGCACGTCCCCGATCAGGCCGAGGCCGCCGAGACCGAGCCGCACGCCGGCGCCCGCCGCGACCGACGTCTGCACGGGACGCAGGCGATCCTTGATGTCGATGTCCGGCTGGCCGCTCTGCTTCACCTTGCCGCTCACCTTGAACCCGAAGGAGGGTCCGGCGTAGACGAACGGCTTCACGGGGCCGGGCAGCACGTAGAAGCGCAGGAGCACCGGCACCTCGACGTATTGCAGATCGACGCGGACGTCGGCGTCGCCCTTCGAGCGCTGCGCGTTGAAGAGCGCCTCCTCCTGCAGGCCGAGGTAGGGATTCAGGTCCTGGCACAGGAAGGCGCCGACGACGTACCCGGTCTCGTACTTCGAGTGGATGAAGTCGGCGTAGCTGCCCGTCAGATTCGACTCGTTGACGCCGGCCTTGATGCCCAGACCGAAGGGCATCTCCGAGGCCGCGGCGACGCCGGAGAGGAGAAGGACAGCCACGGCCGCGAGGACGAGAACGCAGCGACAGGTCTTCACCGGGTCCTCCTGTTCGAAACGGGGAGCGTGCCCCACACTCTAGGCGGAATCCGGGCCGGCCTTCAATCCTTTCTCTCCAGCCTCGGCCGGGCGAAGCGCAACACGTCGCCCAGGCGCGCGTACTGGTCGCCCCCCAGCCGGGCAAGTGGTTTGAGCCTTGTCACGTCCACGCGGCCCTCGCTCAGCACGCCGTCATGGACATGTCCGAGCAGGATCTCCCCGATCACGAACACGGTCTCACCGAGCGGAACCTCGCGCTCGAGCCGGCACTCGAGGTGCACGGGCGACTCGGCCACGCGCGGGGGGCGCACGCGATCGGCGGGCACCGGCGTGAGGCCGACGAGCGCCAGCTCCTCGACCTCGCGCGGCCAGTCGCCCGAGGCCTTCACCACCGGCTCGGCCATCCCCTCCGTGACCACGTTGACCACGAACTCCGGGATCGCGCGCAGGTTGCGCAGCGTGTCCTTCGGCTCGCCCGATCGCAGGTTGAGCGAGAGCCCGAGCAGGGGCGGCGCGCTGCCGATGCCGCAGAAGAAGGAGAACGGCGCCGCGTTCACGCGGCCCGCCGGATCCACGGTGGTGACGAACGCGATCGGCCGCGGCACGATCACGCTCGTCATGAACGAGTAGAAGCGCCCCGGCGGGAGCGATCGCGGATCGAAGATCATGGTTTCGGCTGCGCCACCGTGCCGTCGTGGGTCTCGGCCCGCAGGTTCGCGAACGACTCCTGGTAGGCCTTGCGCATCATCGTCTTCATGAGCGGATACATCAGCCGCATGACGACATTGCCGCCGAGGCTGCCCTGGTCGCTCCAGGTCACCTCCGTGCCTCCCGCCTTGGGCTCGAGCCGGACGCGCCCGACGATCGGCGCCGGGCTGGTCATGAAGTGCAGCTCGTAGTGCACGAGGCGGCCCGGCACCGCCTCCACGATCTGGAGCTGGCCGCTTCCCAGCTTCTGGCTGGTCCAGTGCATCGTCGCGCCCAGGCCCGAGTCGGGCCCGCTGTACGTGTAGGCGAGCGTCGGATCGCTGCGCGTGGTCCAGGCGGACCAGCGCGCCCAGGTCCTCGGCGTGGCGAAGCGCGCGTAGAGCGACTCGGGCGGGGCCGAGATCAGGGCGTTGTCCTGGGCCGAGAACTCCGCGGGCAGGGTCAGCGCGAAGGTCAGCACGGCGGCGACGATGACGACCAGAACGACGACGACGATCCCGAGAATCTTCATCGTTTGTCCCTCCTCGAAGCGGGGGCGATCAGGGACGCGGCGGTGGTGGGCAGCCGCGCGGTCTTCACGCCGCGCACTCTGGTCACTGCGGCGCGCAGTGTCAATGCGAGGGGTCCACGCCTCCGGATCGCACGAAGACCCGCGCCGAATATGAGGCGCCCGCCGGCCGGACACCGTGACCCCATCGACAGGCTTTCCTTTCCCGCGCCTCCGCCCTATGCTGACCGAGCATGGCGGTCGTCCGGGTGGAGCACGCGCGCAAGTCCTTCGGCAAGACCGAGGCGCTCGTCGACGCCTCGCTCGAGCTGCGCGAAGGCGAGCTGCTCGGACTCCTCGGACCGAACGGCGCGGGCAAGACGACGCTGGTGCGCGCGCTCGCGGGGCGCGTGAGCCTCGACGGCGGCGCGATGGAGCTGTACGGCCGGCCGCTTTCCGGCACGGGCCGGCGCGACGGCCTCGGCATCGTGCCGCAGGAGATCGCGCTCTATCCCTTGCTCACCGCGCGCGAGAACCTCGAGGCGTTCGGCAGCTTCAACGGCCTGCGCGGATCGGCGCTGCGCGAGAAGGTCGACTGGGCGCTCGACTGGACCGGCCTCGCCGAGCGCTCGCGCGAGCCGATCCGGCGCTTCTCCGGGGGCATGAAGCGCCGGCTCAACATCGCCTGCGGCGTGCTCCACGACCCGCGCGTGATCCTGCTCGACGAGCCGACCGTGGGCGTGGACCCGCAGAGCCGCGAGCGGATCTACGAAATGCTCGACCGCCTGCGCGCGGGCGGCGCGTCGCTGCTGCTCACCACGCATCAGCTCGAGGAGGCCGAGGCGCGCTGCGAGCGGATCACGATCCTCGACCACGGCCGCGGCATCGAGTCCGGCACGCTCGCCGAGCTGGTGGCCCGCACCGTGGGGCCCGCGCGCGTCGTCACGTTGCGGCTCGACCGCGCCCCTGCGCGGCCGATCGAGGGGCTGGCCGCGACCGACGAGCCCGCGACCTTTCGCGGACAGGTCGGGAACGTGGACGCCGACCTCGCCGCCCTGCTCGCGCGCGTGGGGGCCGCGGGCTGCGTGGTGCGCGATCTCGAGGTCCGGCATCCGAGCCTGCAATCGGTGTTCCTCCACCTCACCGGACGGGAGCTGCGGGAATGATCGGCACGCTGCTGCGCATCCACTGGATCAATCTGCGGCGCGACCGCGTCGCGCAGATGCTGTCGTTCGTCGTGCCCGTCGCCTTCTTCACCATCTTCGGGCTCGTGTTCGGCAACGGCGGCCGCGGCGGCACCCCGCGCGTGCACGTCGCGGTGGTGGACGAGAGCCACAGCGAGGTCGGGGCCCGGCTGGTGCGCGCGCTCAAGGCCGAGAAGGGGCTCATCGTGCTCACCCGGACGTACGCCGCGGCGGGCGACACCACGCGCGTGCCGATCGACCGCGCGCGCGCCGAGGCGCTCGTGCGCCGCGGCATCGTGCCGGTCGCGCTCGTGATCCCCGCCGGGATCGACACCTCGCTCATGCGGTACGGCCGCGAGGGCGGCGGCGTGCCGATCGAGCTGCTCTCCGATCCGTCGGATCCCGTCGCGCCGCAGATGGTGGGCGGGCTGCTGCAGAAGGTCGCCATGACCGCCGCGCCCGACCTGTACATGAAGCGCGGAGTCGACGAGTTCGAGCGCTACACCGGCCCGATGACGCCGCGGCAGAAGCAGAGCGTCGACCAGTGGCTGCCCGTGCTCCGCGCGCGCGCCGAGAGCCTCGGCGCGGGCGGCAGCGCGCGCTCCGACACCGGCTCCTCCCCCGAACTCTCGGGCATGGTCGGGGTCAAGGTCACGCCGCTGCTCGGGCGCAAGGAGGACACGAGCTACATCTCCTACTACGCCGCCGGCATCGTCGTCATGTTCCTGCTCTTCACCGCGAGCGCGGTCGCGGGCACGCTGCTCGACGAGGTGGACTCCGGCACGCTCGACCGCCTGCTCTCGAGCCGCCTCGGTATGACCGGGCTGCTCGCCGGCAAGTGGACCTACATGACCCTGCTCGGCATCGTGCAGGTCACGGTGATGTTCGTCTACGCGATGCTCGTCTTCCGCCTCGACCTGCTGCACCACCTGCCGGGATTCTTCGTGATGACGGTGCTCATGGCGGGGACGACCGGGGCCTTCGGCCTGTTCCTCGCTTCGATCTGCCGCACGCGCGCGCAGCTCGGCGGCTTCTCGCTGCTGCTGATCCTCGCCATGTCCGCGGTGGGCGGCAGCATGTTCCCGCGCTTCCTCATGACCCCGACCATGCAGAAGCTCGGGCTCGCGACCTTCAACGGCTGGGCGCTCGACGGCTACCTCAAGGTCTTCTGGCGCGACGCGCCGCTTTCCGAGCTGGCGCCACACGTCGCCGTGCTGCTCGGCTTCATGGTCGTGTTCCTCGCGCTGGCGCGGCTCTTCGCGAGGAGATGGGAGCGCGCGTAGCCTCGCGCCATCGCTCGGGGAGCGCCGCCCCGTGTCGCCTCGCCCAACCGACTTCCCCCGACGAAAGGAGTCGCCCATGAAGAAGTACGGTGCGGAGTTCTTCGGCACGTTCTGGCTCGTGCTCGGCGGGTGCGGCAGCGCGGTGCTCGCGGCGGCCTTTCCCCACGTCGGCATCGGCCTGCTCGGCGTGGCGCTGGCCTTCGGCCTCACCGTGCTCACCATGGCCTTCGCCATCGGGCACATCTCGGGCTGCCACCTGAATCCCGCGATCTCGGTGGGGCTGTGGGCGGGCGGCCGCTTCCCGGCCCGCGACCTCGTGCCCTACATCGTGTCCCAGGTCCTCGGGGCGATCGTCGCCGGCGGCGTCCTCTACGTCATCGCCAGCGGGAAGGCCGGCTTCGACCCGTCCGCCGGCTTCGCGGCCAACGGCTACGGCGACCACTCGCCGGGGGGCTACGGCCTGCTCGCCGCGCTCGTCACCGAGATCGTCATGACCATGATGTTCCTGCTCGTCATCCTCGGGGCGACCGACAAGCGCGCGCCGCAGGGATTCGCGCCCATCGCGATCGGTCTGTGCCTGACCCTGATCCACCTGGTCAGCATCCCGGTGACGAACACCTCGGTGAATCCGGCGCGCAGCACGGGCGTGGCCGTGTTCGTCGGGGGCTGGGCGCTGGCGCAGCTCTGGCTCTTCTGGGTCGCGCCGATCGCCGGCGGCCTCCTCGGCGCGGCGGTGTATCGCGCGATCGGCGGCGCCAAGGAGTGAACCGTGAGGCCTCTTCGACTCGAGATCGAACGATGAAGCTGCCGCCTTCCGTCGCCGAGTTCCTCGCCGGCAAGCGGATCGGCGTGGCCGGCGTGTCGCGGGATCCGAGGCAGACGGCGAACTTCATCTACCGCAAGCTGCGCGACTCAGGATACGAGGTCGTGCCCGTCAATCCCGCGGCGGACGAGGTCGAGGGCGCGCGCTGCTATCCGGATCTCGCCTCGGCGCCCGGGCCGCTGGACGGTCTCGTCGTGGTCACGCCGCCGGCCGCGGGGATCGAGCTGGTGAGGCAATGCGCGGAGATGGGCGTGCCACGCGTGTGGTTCCATCGAGCGTTCGGCGCCGGCAGCCTGTCGCGGAACGCGGTGCGCGAGTGCGAGGCGCGGGGCATCACGTGCATCGCGGGCGGCTGTCCTTATATGTACCTCGAGCCCGTCGATCCGGCTCACCGCTGCCTGCGCTGGATCCTGGGCTGGACCGGGCAGCTGCCGGGGTGAGACGGCCCGCACCGGCTCGATCGAGCATCCCGCGCACAAGGTTGCTATCCGCCCCGGGGCGGATGGTTCGCCCCAGGAGCCAGTCCTTGGCGAGGCCGGCGGCCCGGCTCAGGCCTGCCTGTCTCCGAAATGACTTGCGCCAGCGCAAGTCGTCGGCTCAGCTCCCCCCCTCCATCTCCCCCACCACCCGCTCCACCGCCGCGCACAGCTCGGGCAGCGCGGCCTCGACCGCCGGCGTCATGCGGCCGCCGACG